>JAWKQM010000007.1 GCA_041390145.1 Gemmatimonadales bacterium
CACGCCGCCCGCCGCGTTGATTTCCTCCGTCGCGAGCTGCGCCCCGTAGCGAATCGGGAGGCTGAGCGGATCGGTGAAGTTGGCCGTGACCCCGATCTGGATGGGGCCGCTGCCGCGTCCGCAGGCGCTGATCATGAGGAGACCAAGCAGGAGCGCGACCGCGCGCGTCCCACCCGGCCGACGACAATGCAGGACCACGTCAGGCTCCGGGCGTAATGCGATGGAAATCCGCATCGGCGGACGAGTACTCAGGGGAGATGCTGTAGGTTAGCCGGGAGACCGAGGCTTGGCAATCCGCGGTAACGCGTCTTCACCAAGGGTCCACCCGTCGAGGACGGGGCCGTCCACGAGACTGACGGAGGTTTCGACGCGGGTGGCGCCCGCACGCCAGGTCAGGCGGAGCATCTGCGTGCCGAGAATCCATTGGGCCATCCCCTGCGACCCCTGGACCGTGGCCGGACGGGGGCCGAACGCCGCCTCGATCTCGTCCCGCCAGCGCACGAAGTCGGCGGTGGGGAGGGTGGCCGACACCGTCACCACGCCGGTGACGCTGTCGATCGCGGCCAGCCAGATGGACACCGGGGTGTCCGCCACCGGGTCGGCCACCTGCGCGCGGCACTCCTGCAGCCGGGGGTCGGCCGTGCTGCGCTGGCAGGAGAGTCCCGCGCCGAGGAGCAGCCGGACCTGTGCGTCGGTGGACGCCAGCGACACACCGGCCCGGAAGCCGTAGAACGAGAGGTCCGCGTTCTGCGCGCCGGAGGGCGACGCGGCGCACAGGCTCACCAGCGCCAGGATGGTTCCCTGCAGCGCGGAAATCAGGCCTTCCGAACGTTGGCCGCCTGCAGCCCCTTGGGACCCTCCACGATATCGAACTCGACCGCGTCGCCCTCGGCCAGGGAACGGAACCCCTCCATGGTGATCGCGGTATGATGCACGAACACGTCCTTCCCCCCCTCCTGCGCGATGAACCCGAAGCCCTTCGCATCATTGAACCACTTCACGGTGCCCTTCGCCATTGCCGCAACCTCAGTTCAACGGGAAAAAAATGGCCGGTCGGAGCGGGTGCGTCCGAACGGCAAGACCTGACTCGACTCCATCCCTCGACTGCCGTGCATGATCCAAGCTGCGAAGAGCGGGGATATCTGTCAATACGCCGGCGGCGCCGACAGCGTCAGCCCGACCGAGCGCAGTTCGTGGTCGAGCAGCCAGGCCTTTGTCTCGAGGCCACCCCCGTACCCGACCAGGCCGCCGTCCTTCCCGACCACACGATGACAGGGCAGGAGGATGGCCAGGTGGTTCGAGCCGTTCAGCTGCCCGACGGCCCGTGGATGGATGCCGGTGCTGGTGGCGATCTCCTCGTAGGAGCGGGTCTCGCCGAAGGGAATGGCGGTCAGGGCGCGCCATACCGCCGCCTGCGAGTCGCTGACGCTCAGGTAGCGCGTGAGATATTCCGGATAGGGAAAGGGGCGGGGATGCCCGGCGAAATAGGCGGTCAGCCACGAAGTGGCCTGCCGACAGGGCCCGGTGTCGATCACCGCTCCTGGCGCGTGCTGCTGCAGTCGTTCGGCCAGACGCAGGCGCCCGGTTCGTTCGGCGAACTCGACGATCAGCGGGCCTTCGCGCGCCTCGAGAATCGTCAGCACGCCGACGGGCGACTGGTAGGATGTCCACTCAATCCGCATGGGGAGTCTCCATCGCCCAATCTATCCGCGGACACGGTCCTTGGCCACGCGTCGCCGGAGGTGGACGCGCGGGCGGCCCGGTGTAACTTGATCGATCCTTCTTGCGGAGAATGCCGATGCTGCTCGCGCTCGCGTTGATGTTCCAGCAGGTGCCCGTCCCGACCCCCGTGGCCTCCGTGACGATTCGGCCTGCGGACGCCGCGGTGACCGTCGGTGACACGCTGCGCCTGACGGCCCAGGCGTTCGATTCGGCCGGCCGGCCCCTCGCGGACGTCCGCACCCGCTGGTTCCTCTCCGGCCTCCAATTCGAGGGCACGGTTGACAGCACCGGGCTGGTGACCGCCGGCGCCGTCGGTGCCCTGCGCGTGACGGTGCTCGCCTCCCCGCAGGGAGGGGCCGGCCCAAGACGGCGTTTGCGGTCATCACCATCTGCCGGGGCCGGCGGCCAACATCGCGGTGCGGCCGGCGCCGGACCGGTTGTATGTGGGCCAGGCGGTCGCGGTCACGTCCACCGTCACCTCCGCCGGGCGACACGCGGCACGATCCGGTCAGCCTGGAGCTCCGATCAGCCGGGGTGGTGGCGGTCTCGAGCACCGGGATCCTGACGGCGGTGCGGCCCGGGCGCGCCACCGTCACGGCCCGGGCGGGCCAAGCGAGCACCACCCTCCAGCTCGCCGTGGCGGCGAACCCGGTGTCCAGCGTCGAGGTGAAACCGGCCCTCGCGACCGTGCGCACCGGCGACGTCGTCCGCTTCAGCTTCGAGGCCCGGGACCGATCGGGGAGCACCGTGGCCGATGTCCTCCCCGAGTGGTACGTCACTCCCGGTTCGGCCCTGATCGAGCCCGACGGCGGATTCGTGGCGAGCGATCCGGGCGTCTACCGGGTCGTGGGTTCGTTCGCGGGGCGTGCCGCCACCGCCATCGTCACCGTGGTGCCCCGCGACGTCGTGCGCCCGACGAGGCTGGTCGGACGCGTACCGGTGCAGGGATTCGCCTCGGCGGAGTTCTGGCTCCATCCCGACGGGCGCCACGGCTACCTCTCCACCGTGGGAGATCGCGTGTATGCCCTGGATCTCTCCGATCCCGCCACACCAGTGATCACCGACTCCGTCATGGTGGACGCCCGCATCGTCAATGACATCATGACGACCGAGGACGGTCGGTTCGGCGTGATGACCCGCGAGGCGGCGTCGACGCGGAAGAACGGCATCGTGATCCTCTCTTTCGAAGACCCGGCCCATCCGAAGGCGATTTCGGAGTTCACCGAAACCGTGACCGGCGGGGTGCACAGCGCCTTCATCTACCGGGGCTACGTCTACCTGACCGACGACGCCACCGGCTCGATGCGCGTCATCGACATTCGTGACCCCATGGCCCCGAAGCAGGTGGCGCGGTGGGAGACGCCGGGGCCCGCCGCCGGCCGGATGCTGCACGACATCGACGTGCAGGACGGCCTCGCCTACCTCAGCTACTGGAACGACGGGCTCGTGGTGCTCGACGTCGGCAACGGGATGCGCGGAGGCAGCCCCGAGAATCCCCAGTTCGTGTCCCAGTACAAGTACGACCTCGAGTCGCTCTATCGCGACGTGGCGGCGGTCGGCGGCCCCGGGTTCATTCGCGGCACCCACACCGCCTGGCGCAGCGGCCGGTACGTCTTCGTCGGCGACGAGGTCTTCGCCGCCAAGCCACAGATCACGGCTGGTCCCAGCGCCTTCGGCCTGGGGCGGGCCTATGGCCGGCTCCACGTCCTCGATGTCTCCGACATCACCCGGCCGCGCGAGGTGGCCTGGTACGAGCCGAGGGACGGCGGCACGCACAACGTCTGGGTGGCGGGCGACACCCTCTACCTGGGGGACTACCAGGGGGGGCTGCGGGTGCTCGACGTCAGCGGGGAGTTGCGCGGCGACCTGCTGGCGCAGGACCGTGAGATTGCCCACGTGTATACCGGCGACGCAAAGGGGAACCTTCCCAACGCGGCCATGGCCTGGGGCGCGATCTACCGCGACGGCAACATCTATGTGCCGGACGTCTTTTCGGGGCTGTGGGTCGTGAAGGTGGAGCCGAAGAACGAACTGACCCCCTAGGCAGGGCTACGGTGGCCGCAACGGGGGCATGCCTCTATCTTTCCCCTTCTATGACCACTACCCAGAATCTTGTCGTGAAGAACTTCACCGACCGCGCCGAAGGTCTTGCGCACTTCATGCTCCGGGCCGGCGAGGCGCCGCGCTTCATTGCCATCGACGACCAGGCCGGCTGCCCGATGGAAACCGCCCTCGCCGCCCTCGAGTGGACCCGGGTCGTCGGCATCCTGCGGGATGACGATCTGCTGCACGCCGGCCGCCTCACCAGTGAAACGGCCGCCGCCGTCGTGGAGCGCAAGTCCGACCGGGGTCCGCAGTACGTCTACCTCGGCCCGCGTTTGGATGCTCCCCCGATGGACGTCTTCGAAGGGGCTGTGCTCTACGACGAGCCCGGCGTCAAGGCCGTCGAGTTCAATCACCGTGCTCACGCCCTCGCGCATTTCCTCCGGGCCACTTCCGGTGTCGGCGCCCTGATGGCGCTGCTCGGACGGCGGGCGCCCGAACTCCGGCACCTGCGGCGCTGGCTCGGCCCCATCCTGCAGGAACTTGACTCGCCCCGTCCGCTGATGGCCGGCTGGTTCGCCGCCTCGGCGGGCGGTTGCCTCTTTGCCTATCCCGAGGGCGACATCGTCTGCCGGTACATCGAAGTGGGGATTGACTCGTGAGGCGTCTGGGCCTGGTCGCCGCCCTGGTTCTCGGCTTGGCGGGCGCCGCGGAGGCGCAGATCGGCCGGGAGCACTTCACGACCCCGGATACCGCCCTCGACGCAGTGCACGCCCCCCAGCAGCAGGCGTTCCTGGTGCTCCGCGACTCCACTTCCACCATCAGCGCTGCCGGTGCCAAGCTCATGAGCGACATGAGCCCATCCAGTTCCCTGGCGTGGATGCAGGCCCGCGCCCACGGGATGGTGGCGGCGTGTCGCAACGCCGTGGGCCCGCTTGCGAACGCCCGGGTGGTCACGACACAGGGCGACTGGCCCCTGCAGAACCAGAAGAAGGCCCAGGCCGACCTCCTGAAGGAGATGAGTTCCTTCGCCGACGACCTCACCGACTGCGAGAAGCGGTGGACCGCCCTCGCCGCCGAGACCAGCAGCGTTTCGTTTCGGGAAGCCGCGCCCCACGAGATGAAGAAGCTTCAGGACAAGCTCGACAAGTTCAATCGCAGCGCGCAGACCTACCTCCGGTACATCGGCATCAAGCTCCCGCCAAAGGGCACTCCCACGCCATGACCCCCCCTGGGCCCCTCGCCGCGTGGCGGAGGGGCTGGGGATTTGTGGATACACATTTCCACATCGGGTGGACAATCCCGTTACAGGGCTGTCCAGCCACGCTTTATGGCTCCACAAAGTACCCACACGAAGTGACGTAACCCGAATAAATACAGGCACTTGCGCCATTTTGGACTGTCCCTAGCTTAGGAGAGCATCTGGGCTGTCTGAAAGCGCGTCCTTAAGGCGCCTTCCCGGCGGTTTGGGTGAGTTCGGACCGGAGGCGCAGGGGAGGGGGTCGATGCCGTAAAGGCGCGGCTGCCGATGAGCCTGGACCAAGGCCGGCCGAACGGGTGGAGCCAGTCGCGTGCTCTGCCCACCCCGATCTGGCGCCTCGGGGTGCCGTGCGAAGGGACGGTCCGCGACCCGACCCGACTCGCAGCGCTCGCAACGACGACCTCGGCCGGATTCCGATCTGGCCGGGGCCACGACCGAAGGGGCTGGTCCCCAACGGGTCTTTGTGTGAAACGGCCGCCCGGTGAAGAACCGGGCGGCCGTTTCTGCGTCTGTACCCCGGACGATGCCGTCAGCCGCCCCAGTCGCTCCGTCCGCGGTAGGCGCGGCGCCGGTCGAGCTGCCAGAGGCTCCGCGCGCTCACCAGGTCGTCGCCCTCGAAGTTGTCAGGATTTGCCAGTGCGTCCGCCATGCTCGCCGTCTTGGCGCTGGCGTTGTCGGCGTAGTGCAGGACTTCGGCTTCGAGCGTCATCGGCGCCACGGCGGCGCCGAATTCAAGCCGCCCGTGATGCGACAGCACCAGGTGCTGGAGGATGCCGAGCTCCTGCTCGGTGCACGGCATCGGCTGGGCGGCGCGCACGGCGCGGTCGAGCATCAAGGCCCCGAGCGCCACGTGGCCCTGCAGACTGCCCGCCTCGGTCATCGCAAAGAGGCCGCCATCCCAGCGGTACGACTCCAGCTTGCCGATATCGTGGAGCAAGACCCCGGCGAGCACCAGGTCGGGCTCCGCCCGGCACACTCGCGCGATGGCGCGGGCGATGCTCGCCACTTCCACGGTGTGCTTGAGGAGACCGCCGAGTTCCGCGTGATGCCCGGCAAGGCTGGCGGGGCAGGCCTCGTAGCGCAGCCGGAAGTCGTCGTTGGCGTAGAACAAGTCGAGGGTGGCGGCGAGCCGTGGCCGGACAATTTCGGCCCGCCATCCGTCGAGCGTCTTCCAGTACGGTGCCGGATCGCCGATGGACGGGACCAGCTGGCTGAGGTCGACCGCCCCCTTCGGCAGGGGCCGGAGGGAGGTGACCTTCAGCTGACGGACGCCGCGGTAGAGCGCGACCTCACCGATGACCTGCACCACGTCGCCCGCGGCGAGCCCGGCGATCTTCGGCTGGTCCTCCAACCAGAAGGGCGCGCTGGCGAGCTTCCCCGTCGCGTTGGCGAGCGTCAGGATCGTGTGGGGGGTGTCCCCTCCGCGGCGGTCCACTCCGAGGATCAGCAGCGGGTCCTGGATGCGCTGGCCGGGGGAAAGGCCGGGCAATTCGGTGGGGTGGCTCATCGGGGCGGCTCGGTCCGGAAAGAGGGAACGGAGCAAAGGTAACAGCCTCCGCCAAATCGGTACGCGAAGCATGGCGGGGTGGTGTGACACCACCGGCGGCGGAGATCCTTGCCCCGGATCGGATGACGGATACCTTCTCCTCTCATGGACGCCCACCCCCTCCTCCTCGTGACGACGGACCCCGACGCGACCCAGCGGCTCGCGGCGGCGCTTGGAGGCGCCGGTCACCAGGTGGTTCCCGCGGGCAGTGGCGAGGCGGCGGCGGCGGCGCTGGGGGTGCCGGGGCTCGGTGGCGTCGTGGTGGATCTGGCGCTCCCCGGGCTGGATCTCGCCGCCCTGCGTCGTTCACTCACGCCGGCGAGCCCCGTGCCGCCCGATTCGCTGGCGGATGCGGAGCGCCGGCACATTGTCCTTGCCCTGAACCACACGCGGGGCAACAAGCGGCAGGCGGCGATCCTGCTCGGGATTTCCCGGTCCACGTTGCTGCACAAGATCCGCAAGTACGGACTGGAGGCGGTGGCGGTGCGGGGGCGCTCGGCGGGCTAGGAACACCGCGTGGCCCGGAGTCGACGTGACCCCCGGACCCGGCCCTCCGCCGGTGCCGTCTTCCGGCGTGGACCGCGCGGCGTCGCTGCCATTCCCTCGTTTCGCTTCGCTCATCGCTCAATCCGCACCCGCCCGAGGCGGGAGATGACCACCCGCCGCGTTGCGTCGCCCTTGGTGAGGGTCCAGGAGGCGTTCGAGAATCCCATCGTGATGCCGGTCGGCGAAAAGGTCAGGGTTCGTGCCGCCCCGGTCATGGCGACGGCAAACTGGCTGGGGCCAGGGACGCTCCATCGCCGGACCGGGCCTCCCGGCTCCATCGACTCCATGATGAGCGAGTCAGGTGAGACGTGGAGTACCGTGACGCGGGATTCCACCACCGCCGCGACGCGTGCTCTGGCGTGGGCACCGGCGATTTCCCCGGCCGCATGCTCGACCGCCAGGGTATCGAGCGGCTCCGAGAGCCGGGGCGCCGCAATGCCGAGCACGAGCCCGACGATGCTGAGGGCGACGAGGAGTTCGAGAAGGGTGGCGCCGCGTGTCATGGTGGGACGATATCGTTCGGCGGCGCGCGCGCGTCACCCTGCCGCGGCGGGCGTCATCCTCCGCGTGCGGGCGGCCCTTGCTCCCGCCCTCTGGCGGAGGCATACTGCGGGTCCTTTCTGACCCCTGGGGATTGGTGGCGTATGACAGCGCGCGTGCTGGTCGTCGACGACGAGCCGGCCATTCGCCACGCGGTGAGCCGGTTGTTCCGCCGTGAAGGGTGGAACGTGGTAACGGCTGCCACGGCGGGGGAGGCCATCGCCGCGCTCGAAACGGCGCCGGTGCACGGGGTCCTGTTGGATTATCATCTCCCCGGGATGTCGGGCGCCGACCTCGGCGCGGAAATCGTGCAGCGCTGGCCCCTGCTCGCCGGCCGGCTCGTGTTCGTGAGTGGCGACCCGCAGCTCACGGTCGAGGCGTTTCCGGCGGCCTGCCAAGGGGCGCGCCTCATGCCGAAGCCCTTCGACCTCCTTGAGCTGACGGCAGTGATGCGGGGTGTGCTTGACACTCCGCCGGACCGTTCACAATCCGCCGGGACCCTCGCATGACCCTGCCCACCGGGCTGGCCTCGCTGTCAGGTGCCGACCCGCTCGTCGCCCTCCGCGCCTACCGCGCGCTTGCCCCGTGGAGCCTCCGCGATCTGGCCTCCCTGGCGGGAGCGCTGCTCGAGGCTTCCAACATCGTGCCGGTCAATGCGGCCGCGCGGGCGTTGCCGGGGGAACGGACCATCCGGTTCTACGTGGCGCGCGGCCTGGTGAGCCCGCCCGAGGGGCGGGGGACGGCGGCCACGTACGGCTATCGTCACCTCCTGCAGGTGCTGGTCATCAAGCTGCGGCAAATGGAAGGCGCCACCCTCGATTCCCTCGGCAAGGAACTGGCGGAGCTGGCCGGCGACATGATGGAGCGTCGGGTGGCGAGCGCGCTGGGACCGGCGTTGCCGATGCCGGAGCGCGTCCTGGCCGCACCGGGCACACACGAGCCCCGGGGTCGCGTGGCCCGCGCCATGCAATCCGCGTTGCCCGCGCCGGGCCAGCCGCCGCGGCCCACGACCTGCAGGCGGGTACCGTGCGGTCCCGGTGTCGAATTGCTGCTCGACGAGCGGCATCCCGCCTTGCGGGTGCCAGGTGCCGAGGCCGCCCTGGCCCGGGACATTGCGCGGCTGCTCGATCAGGCGGGGTCCGGTTCGGCGCCCACGCCCTGAGTCCGTCACTCTCTCTTCGGAGTCCGGCATGACGACAATCCTGTTCTTTGCGGTCCTCGCCGCCATCCTGCTCTGGGGGGTCGGCGCCTACAACGGCCTCGTCAGTCTCAAGAACCAGGTCCGAAACGCGTGGACGCAAATCGATGTGCAGCTCAAGCGGCGGCACGACCTGATCCCCAACCTGGTCAACACCGTGAAGGGGGCCATGGACTACGAGCGCGGCACGATGGAGGCTGTCATCAACGCGCGCGCCAAGGCCATGGGGGCGCAGGGGGTGAAGGCCACCGCCGAGGCCGAAGGGCAGCTGACGCAGGCGCTCGGGAAGTTGTTCGCCCTGATGGAAAACTATCCGGACCTCAAGGCCACCAAGAACGTGCTGCAGCTCCAGGAGGAACTGACCAGCACGGAGAACCGGATCGGATTCTCGCGGCAGCACTACAACGACGTTGCCACCGAGTACAACACCAAGCAGCAACAGTTCCCCACCAATCTCGTGGCGGGTATCGCCAAGGCGACGCCGGCGGACCTCTGGGTCATCGTGGACGACCAGGAACGCGCGGTGCCGGTGGTCGACCTGTCTTCCCGTCCCCCGGGCGCGTGAGCGACGCGAATCTCTTCGCCCAGCAGGCGGCCAACCGGCGGCGGTCGGCCTGGTTGGTCGCCCTGTTCGTGCTCTTCTTCGCGTGGGTGGGGTTCGGGGGCGACTATGCCTTCTACCTGCTGACCGCCGGCGCCCCCGCCGGCCAGTATCACCACACCGTCCCCTTCATCGGGCTGCTGACCACCGCCGCCGCCTCCGCGCTCTGCTACTTCTCCTGGAAAACCGGTCCCCGCCGCGTGCTGCTCGCCGCCGGGGCGTGGGAGGTCGTGACCCCCGCGTCCCCCGCGCAGCTGCAGCTGATGAACGTGGCCGAGGAGATGGCGATCGCGGCGGGGCTGCCGAAGCCCACGGTCTGGGTCGTTCCCGACCAGGACCTCAACGCCTTTGCCACCGGGCACGACTCGCACCACGCCAGCATCGCCGTGACGGAGGGTTTGCTGGCCGCCCTCGACCGTGATGAGTTGCAGGGCGTGGTAGCGCACGAGATGTCCCACATCCAGAACGACGACGTGAAGCTGATGACGCTGCTGGCGGGGATGCTGGGCGCGGTGGCGCTGCTCTCCGACGGGATTGGCCGCTACCTGCGGCTGGGGGGACGGGTGGGCGGGTCGTCGCGAGGCGGTGGTCGGAGCGGCGGGAAGGGCAACAACCCGCTCGGCGGGATCCTGCTGGTCCTGTGGGTGTTCACGCTGCTGATCGCGCCGGTGGTCACCCGGCTGCTGGCCATGGCGGTCAGCCGGAAGCGGGAATACTTGGCGGACGCCACGGCGGCCCAGCTCACCCGCCACCCGGAGGCGCTCGCCCGGGCGCTGGAAAAGCTCGACGCCGCCTCGGCGCCGACGCGGAGCATCACGCAGGGGGCCGCGCATTTGTGCATCGTGGATCCGGCGGAACGGAAGCTCAGCGACCGTGAAGGGATTGTGGGAGACATCTTCGCCTCCCACCCGCCCATCCGGCTGCGGGTGGCGCGCCTGAAGGCCATGGCCTTCCAGAACGCCAAGCGCGAGGGGGGAGTGCTGCCGGCCTAGACGGCGCCCGGCAGCGCGATGGCGGCCGCGAACCCCTCGGGGTCGAGCGGCAGCCCGAGAATCTCGGTCGGATGGACGGCCTCGGCGGCCGTGCCGTCACCGTCCTGCAGGACGAAGAGCTGGTACGAGCGGTCCACTGGCCGCGGCAGGTCGGCGGGCAGCGAGCGTTCGGCCACGACTACCAGCGAGACGTCAAAGCCTTGTGATGCGCGCCCGAGCGCGCCCGAGTCGACGACCCGCTGGATCGCATACCCCGCGCGGCGGAGCAGCGACTCGACCACCCGCGCCGTTCCTTCGTCCGGCACGAGCACCAGCGCACGTCCGCGGGGCAGGGCCTCCTGTCGGGCGCCCTCGCCGAGGTCGATCATCTGCAGACCCGGCGCATACTCCGCGGTGGCCGCCCGCCGCAGTTCCCCCGCCCGTTTCACGATGCCCCGAATGCGCTCCAGCATGCTCCGGACGGTTTCGAGCGAGTGTCGCTGCGCGTCGTTCAGCGCGTCCTGTCCGCTGAGGAGCAAGTCCATCTCGGCGGTGGCCGCCATGAGGGGATTGTTGATCTCGTGGTGCAGGGTCACGGTCATCTCCCCGACCGCTGCCCGTCGCTCGACATGCACCAGTTCCCGCTCCGCGGTGGCGAGCGCCTCGCGAAGAGAGCGCATGCGGCGCACCCGCTCGACGACCTCCGGCAGCATCGCGGCGAGCGAGGCATCCTTCACCAGGTAGTCCTCGGCGCCGGCCCGCAGCGCGTCGGCCGCAAAGGTCTCGCTCCCGTGCGCGGTCACCATCACGACACTCGGCGGATCCGGCCAGGCGCGCAGGGCCAGCAGCACCTCGCGTCCCGCCAGGTCCGGGAGGTTCTGGTCGAGGAGCAGGACGTCGGCACGGGCGGCGGCCAGGAGTGCTTCCTGTCCGGTGGCCACATGCTCCAGATCGGTGAAGCCGTGCGCCGTGAGCGCGGCGGCCGCGAGCCGGACCATGGCTGGATCGTCGTCTACCACGAGGATGCGCAAAGCGCTCCGTTCAGCCACGTGCCGCCTCCGTCTCGGTCCGGAATCCCACCCGCGCGAATTTTTCCCACGTCGTCTTGCCCCGCCAGGCGTCGAACAGCCCGCGCAGCCGCCAGTACAGTGTAATGTGGCGGAAGCTGAAGGGCACGTTTTCAAGGATCGCATACCCCAGCAGCACCAGCACGTCCCGCCGCCGGCCGAAGGGGAGGAGCCCCCGCTGAAGCCGGTCCGCCATGCCAAACCGGAACCGCCAGGCCCCCACCAGCACCGCGAACAGGTTGACCAGCATGCCGTAGCCGAACGCCGCCAGGAAGAAGGCGATGGCGTAGGGCCAGTTGATCAGGTGGATGTCAAAGGCCCACTGCAACAGCAGGAGGAACGAGAAGAAGAAATATCCCGCCAGCTCGATCATCGGCCCGTAGTACTCGAAAAACCAGAAGGCCGGCAGCGCGAAGGTGCCGATCCGGCCAAACCGGCGCCGGAAGAGCATGGCCCGGTGGTAGAAGAGCGATTCCCGGAGGCCGCGATACCACCGCCCCCGCTGCTTGCGCAGCGACTCGAGTGATTCCGGCACCTCGGTCCACGCCACCGGATGGGGGAGGAAGGCGATGCGGCGGTCGAGCTGCTTGTCGCGGATGTAGCGGTGGAGGCGGACCACGATCTCCATGTCTTCGCAGACGGTGCCGGCACCCGCCGCGACGTATTCCTCGACGATCCGGTGGCGGACGAAGGGCGTCAGGTAGCCGCCCGCCCGGATGACGGCCTCTTTCTCGAAGACGGCGAACACCCCGGAGAGGATCAGGATCGAGTCGAGCCGGTCGAGGCCGGTGCGTCCGGTGGTGAACGAACGCAGATACTCGACCATCTGGAACCGCGCCAGCGGGTGGCGGGGCAGGCCCACGCTCACCACGCGCCCGTTGCGGATGGTGCACCCGTTGGCGATCGCCACCTGGCCGCCCACCGCCACGACGCGCGGGTCCTCCTGGACCACCCGCATCATCTCCTTCAGCGCGCGCTGGTCGAGAATCGAGTCGGCGTCGAGGCAGACGAAGTACGGCGCCGTCGAGGCGTTGACGCCCACGTTCAGCGCGTCGGCCTTGCCGGCGCTCTCCTTGTCGATGACGACCAGCCGCAGGACCCCCTGCGGCAGCGGTCCCCTCGCCTCGTAGAGCGCTCGGACCCGCGCGGTCCCGATGGCCTCCCTGTACGGCAGGTCGGTCCGCCGGAGCTTGAAGGCGTGCTTGAGCCGCTCCAGCGTCGCGTCGGTTGAGCCGTCGTTGACAACCACCACCTCGAACCGGGGGTAGTCGCAATGAATGAGATTGGTCACCGAGTCGACGATCGTCACTTCTTCGTTGAACGCCGGCACGATCATCGTCAGCGGCTTGGTCGACCCGCTGTCGTCAATCAGGTCGAGGTCCTCGACGAAATGCCCCGTCACCTTGCGTCGCACCTGCCGCGCGGAGAGCGCGATCAGGAGGAGCGTGTAGCTGTTGTATACGATGAAATACGCCAGGAAGAACGGCTGGGCGGCGAGCGCGATGACCGTGAGCGCGGCGAGGAAGGACTGTTGCATCAGGCGCCTGGCAGGGCCGCGCGGACGGCGCTTCGCAACGCCGGCGCCGGGTCTTCCATGGCCATCCGGCGGGCCATCGGATCGTCGAGGAGCGCGAGAACGACGCCGGCCCGCAGCCGCCGGTCCATGTCGGTATCACCGGCCCGCCGCCGCAACTCCGCCAGCGGAAGCGCCGAGGCCGCCGCATCGGCAAGCAGGCGGCGGGGGATGCCCGCCGGAAGCGACACGGCGGCCCCGGTCAGGAGGCTCGCCACGGCCGCCATGGCGCGCACCTCCTCGGCGGGATCTGCCGCCAGCGCCGCCAGGTTCGCGGTGGCGCCGCCAGCCGCGCAGGCAGCCGCCACGGCGACGCGGACCGCTGCCACCGGGTCGCCGGCCAGGCGCTCAAGCGTGGTCGCGTCGATCAGGTCGGGGTGGTGCCACCAGTGGCGAACGAGCGCCGCACGCACCTCGGCGTCGGGGTCGCGCCAGAGCACGTCGAGGACGGATGAGGCGGCCGGCCCATGCGCCTCGGCCACGGTTTGAATCACGGCCAGCTTGCCGGCGAGGTCGCCCGGCCCGGTCAGGCGCTCAAGCAGCGTTGGAATCCGGGTGACGTCGAGTCGGGTCACCGCGCTGGCGATGGCGGCGCGCACCTCGGGCGCGGCCCCATCCAGCTGGCGCAGGAGGGTGACGGCGGTGGAGGGATCGCCTACGCGGCCCAGGGCCAGGACCGCCTCACGACGTACGGCAACATCACGGTCGGTCAGCAGGTCGAGCAGTCCTTCCCCGACTGCGCGCGCCCCCGTCAGGCCCAGCGCGGTGGCCGCCGCAGTGCGGACGGCCGGGTCTGCATCGCTGGTGCGGGGGAAGATCCGGTGGGCCAACGCCGGCCCGCCAACCTGCCCCACGAGCAGCATGGCCGCCGTTCGCACGCGCTGATCATCGTCGCTGAGTTGCTCCAGGGCGGCATCGATCGCCATGGTGGCCCCGAGCGAGCGGAGTACATCGAAGGCGTCGGCCCGCAGCGCGGGATCGGTGTCGTGGCGCGCGATCTCGAGCAGCTCCGCGGCGAGGTCGCGGCGGCCGGCGCGCCGGATCGCCTCGATCATGGCAGTGCGCACTGGTGCCGCCGGATGGGCCAACCCCTCGGCCAGCAGTTCACGGGCGCCGGCATGCCCGAACCGGGCGAGCGTCTCCGTCGCCTCCGCCACGTCCTCGCCACGCTCGATGGCCTCGATCATCCGGCCTGGCACACCCAGCCGCTCCAGTGCGACGGCCGCGCGGATGCGGATCTCCGGGTCGGTGTCGTCCAGCGCCAGGAGGAGGGGACCTTCGGCCTCCGCCCCGACCTGCTCGAGCGCCTCGACGCTGCGCATGCGTACCCACCAGGCCGGGTCGCCGAGCGCGCGTACCAGTCGTTCGATCACTTCGGGCTCATCGAACTGCCCGAGCGCCTGCGCGATACGCGCCCGTACAAAGGGAGCGGGGTCGCTGAGCAGGTGGTCGAGGAGATAGCCGACCGCGCGGCCGTCGCCGATCCGTCCGAGCGCGCTGGCGCACTTGGCACGGACCTCGTCATCGAGGTCGTTCAGGGCGTGCACAAGGGAGGGAAAGGCGCGCGCGGCGCGGACTTCGCCGAGGATACTCGCCGCCCACGCCCGAGCGGGATGGCGGCTGGAATCCTCGAGAAACGTGATCATCGGATCGACGGCGAGCGCGCCATGTCTGGTCAGGATGTCGGCAATGCGCGGCACGAGCCACACCTCGGAGCGCTTGAGCGCCTCAACGAGGGGAGGGACCGCGCGGGGATCGCCGATGCGCGCGAGGGCGCGGAGTGCAATTTCCCGGACGTCGGCGTCCTCGGTGCGGGTGGCAGCCACGGTTTCGAGGAGCGCGGGCACCGCGTTCGCGTTCCCGACACGCCCCAGCAGTTCCGCAGCGAAGGCGCGCTCGCGCCACTTGGTCGCGGTGCGGAGCCGCGTGACGTACTTGTCCACGAGCCCGAGCCGATCGTAGGCGTCGAGGAGCCAGGCCGGCCGCTCGGTGGCCCCGCGCGCCTGCTCCTCGAGCACGGCCTCCAGCGCATCGAAGTCCTTGAGCGTCGACAATTCCCGCAGCTGGGGCTCCAGCAGCGCCCGGTCCCGGAGGGCGAGACCGGTCACCAGGTCGCGATAGACGCCCTTGCGGTAGGCGAGACGCCGCTCAAGGCGGTTCAGGTAGGAGGTGTAGAGCAGCCAGGAGAGCACGGCAATGAGGCCGATGCCCGCCATGGCCAAGGCGACCCCCAGAATGATCGGAAGGGTGATCACCGGCGGTACCCGTGGCGGTCATGGACGGTCAGGGTCGGCGTCGTCATGGGGCGGCGACTAGCTCCAAGTTGTTAAAATACAGTTGTTTACGTCAAGCGACCGGTGGCGCACCCGACGGATTGATGGTCGGGGCACAGCCGGTCGCAAGGGTGCACGAATCGCGCCACTTGGCGGCGCGAAGGTGGGTCAGGCGGGGTCGTTGTCTTCGAGGAAGACCAGGGTCTGGCGGCGGGCCATGACCGCCTCGAGCCCGGCAAACACCGCCGGGTCGACGGCAATGCCTGTCAGGTCGCGGATGCGGTCGACGGCAAAGTTGGCCGGCATCTTCTCCTGGTAGGGTCGGGAGGTGGTGAGCGCATCGAAGATCTCGGCGATGCCGAGGATCCGGGCGCCGAGGGGAATGTCCTCCCCCTTGAGCCCGTCGGGGTAGCCCTCGCCGTCCCACCGCTCGTGGTGGCTGCGGATGCAGGTGATCGCGTTGTGCAGATGCGCGAGCGGCGCGAGGATCTGGGTGCCGATGATGACGTGGTCCTTCACGTGCTCGTACTCGGCGGGCGTGAGGGGACCCTGCTTGGCGAGGACTTCCTCGCGGATACCGATCTTGCCGATGTCGTGCAGGCGGCCCGCGGTGCGGATGACCTCGATATCCTCGTCGGACAGCTGCAACTCGGCGGCGATCATCGCCGAGAGATCGGCGACTCGCGCCGAGTGGCCCCGTGAAAAGGGGTCCTTCGCCTCCAGCGCGTTGACCAGCACTTCGAGGGTGGCAATCGTGACCCGCTCGAGCGTGGCGCGCTCGCGCCGCACCTCTGCTGCGCGAATGGCCACCTCTTCCTTCAGCCACTGGTTGACCTGCGCGGTCTCCATCTGGGTGGCACGCCGGCGCATGGCACGCTCCAGCGCCCGCCCGAGGTCCACCAGGTCGATCGGCTTGATCAGGTATTCAAAGGCGCCGCGCTGCATGCAGAGCGCGGCGGTGGTGGCGTCGGTGACGGCGGTGAGCATCAGGATGGCGAGATGGGGTTCGAGCTCGAGCGCCTGGGGCACCAGGTCGATGCCGCTGACGCCCGGCATGCGGACGTCGAGGAGCATGCCCGCAATCTTCTGGCGCCCGAGCACGGCGAGCGCCTCTTCCCCGGACGCGGCGGTGCTGACCTCGTACCCCTGCTGGGTCAGGTAGCGCGCCAGGGCGGCGCGGATCGGTTCTTCGTCGTCGACGATCAGCAGTGACGCCAGCCCCTCAGGCATCGACACGGGCACGCTCCGGTGCGGGGAATCGCACGAAAGTTAGCTTATCCGACGAACTCCGCCACGACCCGCTCCGGGATCAGGCCCGCCTCGAAGGCCCGGTCGAGGAGGAGCTGCACCGCCTCGCGCCCGCGGGGGCCGTAGTCCACCGTCCAGTCGTTGACGTACATGCCGACGAAGGTGTCGGTGCGCTCGTCGCCGATGCCGCGATTGTACTGCTTGGCATGCTCGAGCGCGGGCCGCCGGTGGGCAAGGGCGTATTCGATGCTCATCCGGAGGTCGCGCGCCACCTGGGCCGTGACCTCGGCGCCGAGATCGCGCCGCACCACGTTGCCCCCGAGCGGGAGGGGGAGCCCGGTCTCCCGGCCCCACCAGGCACCGAGATCCTCCCAGAGCTGGAGGCCGTCGTCGACGTACGTGAGCTGCCCCTCGTGGATCAGCAAACCGACGTCCACGTCACCCCGGTGGACGGCGTCCTCGATCTGGTCGAAGGGGATGATGACCTCCGTCACGTCGGGCTGATAGAGCCGGAGGGCCAGGGCCGCGGTGGTCATGGTGCCGGGAATCCCAACGCGGAGTCCGCGCAGCGCCTCCCGGGGATCGGCCGGCGCCGGGGACTTGCTCACCAGCCGTGGACCGTAGCCGTCGCCCATCGAGGACCCGCTGGCCAGCAGGGCGTAGGTCTGGTGGAGGTAGGCGTACGCGTGGATCGAGACGGCCGAGACTTCGAGTTCGGCCTTCAGGGCGCGGCGGTTGAGCGACTCGATATCCGAGAGTTCGTGTTCGTACCGCAGGTCGCCGGTGTCGAGCTTCCCTTCGGCGAGGGCGTAGAACATGAAGGCGTCGTCGGAATCGGGGCTATGGGCGACGTGAATGGTCCGGGTCACTGAGTCTCCGCTGCCTGCTGGACTTCGGCGAGCAGTTGTTGATGTTCGACATATTCCGGTCGGTCGGTGCGGGCCAGTTCGCTTGGGGCCAGCTCCCGAAACCGGTCGAGCGCCTGCCGGTACGCCGTGGTGTCGCCCTCCAGCCGCGCGAGGGCGCCGTCGAGGACGGGGCCGAAGAGGTGGCTGGGGTCGCGCGCCTCCAGCGTGTCGGCCAGCGCGTGGGCGCCTGCAAAGTTTCCGATCTGGATGGCAATCAACCCCGCGTGAAACCGGGTGTCGGCGTCCACCGAGTCGAGCTCCGCGTAGGCCGCCACGGCCAGCGGCGAGAGCGCCGCCACTGTGCTGCTGTCCCAGGCCGTGCCCGCCCGCATGAGCCGGTCGAAGAGCACGGCAAACCGCTCCGAGGGCCCCATGCCGCGAAGGTCCGGGAGCGGGACCGTGCCGGGCGCCACGTTGCCGGCGTTGGCCATGTCGGGCGTGATGATCGCGGGTTTGCTGCGCACCACGCCGAGCACGACTCCCCCGACCGCGGCGGCGGCCACCAGCCACGCGATGACCCACGTCTTCCGGTCCTGCGGGCGGTGTCCGCCCCCCGGCATGACCGCCCCGCACTGAGGGCAGAAGGCCCCCTCGGCACGGGTGCCGCACCGCGGGCAGGATCGGGTCGGTGCCATGGTGGCCCCAATCTAACCGGGACAGCCGGGGAGGGGCACCGCGCGGGCGCTGGCGTCTGCTGGCGGAAGTCGTTACCGTGAGGGCATCTTGGAGGGGACCATGGGACAGTCGCAGCAACCTGTGCAGGCGTCGGTGCCCGACGCGCCGCTGGCCCGCCACCTCGGCGATCTCGGCCGCGCCGATGAACGGTGGCAGGTCTTTCTGGAGACCCGGCCGCAGGGTCAGACGGTGGCGGGGCGGGTGCATTTCCTCCAGGATGGCCAGACCCGCAGCTCGGCCTGGATTCTCCTCGAATGGAGTGAGCAGGACGTCCTCCATCGCTTCAACGAGTTCAGCGCCGTGGAGCTCTGGCGCCTGCTGGAGAGCCTCGGGTAGCGTTCGTTCCGCTTCCGGGGCGGGGCCCCCTCACACCCGATCGAGTTCCCGGAGTCACTTCTGGCCCGCCGCCTCACCCTCGTTTTCGCTCTGCTCCTCGTGCCCTCGATCGCGGTCGCCCAGGCGACGGGCGATTCGACACGTGCGCCGGTCATCCGTGGCATCGAACTGAACCGCCAGGAAATCTTTGATTCCGCAGAGGCCACGCACTGGAGCCAGCGCCTGGTCAACAGCCTGCACGTCCGGACGCTGCCACAGGTCATCCGGCGGGAGTTGCTCTTCGAGGTGGGCGACCGGTATGACTCCGTGGCCGTGGCGGAGTCGGCCCGCAATCTCCGCGCACTCGGCGTCTTCCGCGACGTGCAGATCGATTCGGTCCCGACCGACAGCGGCGTGGTGATGCGGGTGGCAACCCGCGACGCCTGGACCACGCGGTTCGGGGGGAAGTTGCGGACGACCGGGAGCCAGGTGTCGATCGGGGTCGCCTTCTCCGAGGGCAATTTTCTCGGGACCGCCTCCCAGGTGGGGGTCTCGCTGTCCTCGGATCCGGTGCGCACCACCTTCGCGCTCGAGGCGTGGCAGCCACGGTTCCTTGGCAGCAGCGTCGGCGTGGGCGGTCGCTGGGAGAACCGCTCGGACGGCGATGTCCTCTATGCGCTTGTCGACCGGCCCTTCTATTCCATCCACGATCCACGCGGGTTTCAGCTCAACGGCGAGTACCGGAACGAGACGGTCGACCAGTACCTCGATGGCAGCGACGTGCCCGTCGACTCGGTACGGCATCTCCTGGGTGCATTTCGTGGGAGCATCGGGTGGTCGCTCCGCCGGAAGGATCGTGGATATGTCCGCGGCGGTTTGCTGGCCCAGGTGATGCGCAACGACTACGCCCCCACCTACGACACCCTGCCGATTCCCAGGACCGTCAATGCAGCAGTCGGGGGCTACCTCGGGTGGTCCCGGGCGCGGTATGTGGCACGGACCGGATTCCAGACCTTCTCGCTGACCGAGGACATCGATCTCAGCACGACGCTGACGGTGGGCGCGTATGCGGCGCCGACGTTTCTGGGCTACGACAGCGCCGGCGTCGGGCTCTTTGCCGCCTTCCGCACCGGCGGCACCTTCAAGAACGGCTTCTTCCTGGTCGACGGGATTTCCGACGGGCTGATCACGGCGGCGCGCGTCGATTCGGGCGGTACGATCCTGAATACCACGGTGGCCTGGAATCCCGATTCGAACTCGCTTCTCGTCCTGCACTGGAGCGGAGGCGTGCTGACCCGCCCCGCCCCCGGTTACGAGTTCGACCTGGGATTGACGAGCGGTCCCCGCGCGTTCGGGGTGCACAGCTTCACCGGGAACCAGGCGTTCTTCACGACGGCGGAGGCGCGACGGCTGCTGTGGCCGAGCCTGTTCGGAGTCATGAGTCTCGGTGTGGCGGCGTACGTGGACTATGGCGGCGCCTGGTGGAGCACCAGCCCGATGCGCACCGGTACCGACGTGGGCGTCGGGCTGCGCATCGGTCAGTCGCGGTCGTCACGGGGCATCATTTCCCGGGTGGACCTCTCCTGGCGCTTCGCGAACGATGCGGTGGGGGCGGGGTGGGTCGTCTCGCTCGGGCGCGGATTTGCCTTCAGCCTCAACGCCCAGCGCCCCACCTACTGACGCTGTCGCGCCGCCGTCCGGCCGCCTACCTTTCGGCATCCCCGACCTTCCTGGAGTACCCATGACGGAACCCGCGCCGGCGCCTTCCCACCGCGGTCTGAAGCGCAAGACCAAGCTGGTCCTCGTCGGGATCCTGCTTGCCCCGATCGCGCTGTTCGCGCTCTACACCTGGAGCACGCTGACCTGGAGCTATTCCGAGGGGGAGCGGGCCGGGATCCTGCAGAAGTTTTCGCAGAAGGGATGGATCTGCAAGACGTACGAGGGGGAGCTCGCCATGACCTCGGTGCCCGGCGTCATGCCGATCATCTGGGACTTCAGCGTGCGGGACGACGCCGTGGCGAAGCAGATGCGCGATGCGATCGGCAAGCACGTGGCGTTGCACTACACCGAGCACCGCGGCGTGCCCGGCACCTGCTTCGCCGAGACGAACTACTTCGTGGACAGCGTCACGGTGCGGTGAGGGGGGAGGGGTCGGGCGAGCACCAGGATCCGCCCGTACTGGCCCAGCACCGCGAGCACCCCCGCCAGGAACAGTGACCCGCCGGCCAGGACAAGCGGTCGATGGCCCGCCATCGTCCCGCCGGCGAGCCCCCAGACGCCGAGCGCCAGCAGGGCGAGCGAGAGCCGCACCATGGCGGTGGAGGTGAGGTCCTCCTGTGTCGGGGCGCCGGCCTGCGCCGCGCGCGGGCCGAAGAGGTTCATCCACGCGAGGAACGGCAGGATCTTGTAGAGCACACCCACCACCAGCAGCACCAGCCATCCCACGATCGCGAGCAGGCCGTAGGTCGTCCAACTCCGCATGCTGGCGTTTCCCGCCAGGATCGTGGCGCCCAGCACCACCGCCATCGCAAAGTGCACCACGCCGAGGGCCACGTGCGCCATCGCCGGGTCCATCGGCCGCCGCTCGGCGTAGCGGAAGTACAGTCCCAGCTGCAGCAGGTAGAGGAGGGCGCTGCCCAGCACCAGCACGCCGCCACTCGTGGTCGCCGTTGGCCAACCGCCGAGGGCGCCGATGGTCAGGATGGCGAGCCCTGCCAGCCCCACGGGGCCGATCCACCGCAGCGGCCAGGTGGGCGCGCGCGCGGCCAGGAGGAACATCGGGAGCATCCAGCTGCCGACGCCCACCGCGGTGAAGACCACGAAACCGAAGACGGCCAGGTGAAAGTGGCTGGTGATGACGGCCATCCGGTTGGCCGACCACCAGCCGAGGCTGTTGCCGATCCGGGCCAGGGCCACCAGCATCGCGGTGCCGAGGGCAATGTGTCCCGCGCTGACGTAGCGCCCGACGAGGAGGCCGCGGGGTGCCTTGCGGCGCTGGGGGAGGAGGTTCCAGCTGGAGCCGAAGACGCCCCCGAACAGGAGTACCCAGCCGACGCCCAGGAGGGCGGGGCGCCAGAACCAGAAGCCGGTCACCAGCGCGAGCGTGCCGGCGGTGTGCAGGATCCAGGTCCAGTGCGCCACGCGCACGCTGCGAATCTCGATGCCCAGCGCGCCGGGAAAGAATTGGTTGAGTGCGCCGTAGATGGTGGTGGTCAGGACGCCAAGGGTGAAGACGTGGGTGACGGCGAGGAGGTGTGGGGCCAGGAAGTTGCCGGCCGCGAGATCGCCCGCGCCGGCCACCAGGCCCGCCGCGCCAACAAGCAGCCAGAGGAGGGCGGTGGCGAAGTGCTCGGCGGTGAGCCAGAACGGCGGCGGATGCGCCGGTCCGGCGATCGGGAGGCGGCGGCCGGCGGGTGCGGGTGTCATGTCGCCAATACTAATTCCCCTCGCAGACCGCCGCCGTGTAAGGGAAGCTGATCACCCGCTCTCCGCCGCTTCCGGGGCCCGCGATCTCCGCATGCAGCCCGAATGGTCCGGCGCGCCGGTAGGCAATGCGGGTCGGGAAGTCGTGGGTGGGATTGGAGAAGGTGATGCTGCTGTCCGTGTGCTGGGACATGGTGAAGGTCGCGACGGACTGTCCAGACGGATCGGCGGTATAGCGCAGCGAGTCTCCCTGACCGGTAATCTGTACGACTTCCGAATTGACGACCTGTCCGTTCCGCAGTGTGCGGCCCCGTCCCGAGAGTGAGCCGTCAGGCGCGACAGTCCACCGTTCCTCGATGGTCACGCCACTGCGCGTGGTGGTCCAGCAGCCGATCAGCCAGGGGAGCGCGGCCTCAGGGGTCCCCGGCGTGAGCCGCGCCGTGAATTCGGCGGGTTCGAAGTCGACGAGGCCGAGGTAGATCAACGCCACGAACTGGTCCATCCGGCGCTGGCTGCCGAGTTGCGGCTGCCAGGCGTTGGCGGGTTGGCGCGCCTGTGCCTGCTCCGCGGTAGCACCGGCTCTCACCTCCGTGGCGACACCGCTGCTCACGCCCAGGAGCATCTCGCGGTAGGCCAGCAGCTCGGCGCGGGTGCCAACCGGGCCGTGGCCGGGAACGATGCGGGTGGCGCTGTCACTGTGCTCGAGCGCCCAGTCCACGCCGGCGAGCATCCCTTCCAGCCGGCCCCCCGCCCACCAGTCCATGAAGGGGGGCGCCAGGTGCTCGAAGAGGTCCCCGATGTGGATGACGTTGGCGTCGGGAAGCCACACGATGGCATCGCCGTCGGTGTGGGCGGCGGGTATGTGGGTGACGAGGACGCGCTGGCCGTTGACCCGGAGCGAGAGGGTATCGCGAAAGGTGCGGGTCGGCATCGCGGCGGGCTCGGCGGGGGTGCGGTGCCAGTCGCCCCAGGCGGCGATGGTGGTGTCCTTGGCCATCTGCACCGGGAGCTGTTCCTGCCCGATGATCTCGGCGCCGCGGCTGCGGAAGAGCGCGTTGCCTTCGGTGTGATCGCCGTGGTAGTGGGTGTTGATGACCCAGCGGACCGGCGGGGCGCCGAGGCTGGTGAGCACCGAGTCGGCGAGCCCCACCCGGCGGGCGCTCTGGGCGTCCACCAGCAGGGTGCCGTCGGGACCGGTCAGGACCAGGATATTGCCGTTGGCGAAACCGGAGATGACCGCGAGATCGGGGCCGAGCCGTTCGGCGCGCATGACCATCACGTCCTGCTGGGCTGAGGCGGGACTGGTCAGTAAGACGAGCAAGTAGAAGGCGCCGATGGGGGTGCCACGTGTCATCTGTGGGCTCGATGGTTGGGATTGCAGGCCGTACGGACAATGCCCGCAGGAGGTTCCGCCGGTGGTGCATCAACCTTGAGAAATGGCCTCCGGCTAGCGATGTTAACGCTCCCGGCGCCGTAGCCAAGTGGTAAGGCAGAGGTCTGCAAAACCTCTATTCGCGAGTTCGATTCTCGCCGGCGCCTCTTGCCCCGCAACGACTTAGGCCCTCCAGGTGGAGGGCCTTTGCTTTTGTGCCACGAGGGCGGCCGCACATCCGGGCGTCCTTGAGCGGTTGCTCGGTCGGTTGACTTCCTGTGGCCCGCCCGGGCCACCCATGAATGGGGAACCGTTTCGGGACATGCACCATCCATCCTTGGGTGGGCGTGAGATCTAGGCCTCACGACCGATGGTGGATGCCCACAATCGGACTAGGGTTCAGGCATTCCGGGTCGAGGGGAGAAGGCGCCTCCGATCCGCAGCCACGCCGCCCTCCGCGGCGTGGAGTCGTGCTCGCCATGATCAGGATAGAGGGTGCCATGTTTGTCGGAAACAGGCGTTCGTTGTTGCGCTGGCCACTCGCCGCGGTCGTGCTCGCGTTGAGCGCCTCGTGCGCCATATCGCGCCAGCAGGAACTGCAGATGGGCGCGGACTACTCCACCCAGATCGCCGAGCAGTTGCCGCTTCTTACAGATCCGCAGGTGGTTCGCTACATCACGGAGCTGGGGAATTCTCTGGCCAAGGTCACGGACACCCAGGGCCTGGCGTGGCATTTTACCGTGGTGGACAGCCGAGAGATCAATGCCTTCGCCGTCCCGGGAGGGTGGGTGTATGTGAACCGCGGCCTGATCGAGAAGGCACAGAACATGAGCGAGTTGGCCGGTGTGCTTGCCCACGAGATCGGGCACGTTACCCAGAGGCACAGCGTCCAGCAGATGCAACAGGCCCAGGGCGCGGACGCCAGCCTGATACTCCTCTGCACCCTCACTAGCGTTTGTGACAGCGGGGCCGGGCAGGCGGCCATCAACGTGGGGGGGAGCGCACTCTTCGCGAAGTTCAGCCGCAGCGATGAGGCGGAGGCCGACTCGGATGCCGTTAGGACGACCGTCAAGGCCGGCATTTCACCGAACGGGATCCCGGAGATGTTCCGCATCCTGCTCAACGAACGCCAATCCAATCCGACCGCGGTGGACGCGTTCTTCGCGACCCACCCGATCGCCGAGGATCGGATCACAGCTACGCAGGCCCTGATCGACACCTATCCGCCGAGCCAATTGCGGGGATTGGTCACGGACACTCCCGCATTTCAGGCGTTCCGTCGGCGGCTGCTGTCGCTCCCGCCATCACCCGCGCCCAAGAAGGCTTGACCTCGACTCGTCCGTCGATTCGTCATGGTTCGGCAATAGAGTGTGTGGCGCCTGATATTGCTGGGAGGACGCACGGCGGCTGCCGCGAGCGCCCTCGCAGCTGAGGCCCGATTCCTCAGGCTGCATCCTCGCATTTGCTGGCAGCTGGCTTCTCCAACGCCGGGAGCCCGACAAAGTGAAAGTACAAGTGCGCTGGATATTCGCGATTCTGCTAATGAGCAGTCTCGGCGCATGCGCCACCCTCCAGCAGGCGGCGGCGCTTCGCCAGGTAACTTTTGCGCTGGCAGGGGTCCAGGAAGGCCGATTGGCCGGGGTCGCACTCGACCGCATCGCGTCATACAAGGACCTCACCGTTGTCGATATCGGCCGGCTCACACTGGCGATGGCCCGGAACGACCTGCCCCTTACGTTCCGAGTCGACGTCCAGGCAGACAATCCCGCGGACAACAGAACCGCCGCTACCATGGTTCGCCTCGCTTGGTCGCTCTACCTCGACGACAAGGAGACAATCAGGGGTGTCCTGGACACGAGCTACGTGCTCCCCCCAGGCCAACCCATCGTAATTCCACTGCAAATGCGGCTGAATCTCCTCCAATTCTTTGATGGCCCCGCCGAGACGCTGGTGAACCTCGCTGCAGGACTCGCGGGGCTCAACGCCGATCCGGCCAGGATCGTGCTTCGCGCGGTCCCGTCCATCGACACACCCTTGGGACCGATTTCGTATCCGTCGCCGATCACGATCGTAAGCCGAACGGTGGGCGCAGCAAGTACGCCATAGGTCGGGTTTAAGGCAGCCGCCCGGCCCGGCCCGGTACCGATGCCTGGGATGTGGCCGAACCAGCGCATGCAGCTGACGAGGGCGCTGTTGCGGCGACAGCTGCGGCGCCGCCACTCCACCTCTTCAACTTCCTGCCGTAAACCTGCCGTAGTTCTGGCGGGAGTGAGTGCAAGCAGTCGCCATGACGGGGGAATTGCCAAAGCGATCAGCGAGAACCACCCATTCGGTCAACCGCTATAGTCAGAGGTCTTCGCAGAATCCGCGTGATGCAAAGCAAAGCGGGGCGGGGGAACTGCAACACCTCTATTCGCGAGTTCGATTCTCGCCGGCGCCACTTGCCCCGCAACGACTGAGGCCCTCCAGGTGGAGGGCCTTTGGCGTGAGCGATTCTGGCAGCGGTGGTCTGTGGTCCCCGGAGTCGGCTGCTGTCCTGTTACCTCGAAGCCGAGTCGCCCCCGACGAGCGCCACCGGTGATGGCCCGCCGAAATGATAGGCAAGCCCGAAGAGCGATGCGATTCCCACGCCGACCGTCAGGTTCATCGTGGCGTCTCCCAAGCCTGCGCCGTAGAAGCGCACCAGCGCGTAGCTGTGCAGCGCGTTCCCGAGAAGGAGGGCCCCGCCGGTGATCGGGAGGAGGAAACGCCCCCGGAGCGGATGCCGGACAGCCCAAAGCAGCAGGGCGGCCCAGGATAGTTCCAGCGTGATGCCCGACACAAGCACCTCACGCACCACGGCATCGATGCTTGCATCGGCGAATCGGGCCAGGAGGTGGGCGCCGTAGGCGCCGTTGATCACGGCACCCACGAGCGCCATGCTTGCCACGAGAGTGGATCGGGCGGTCTCGCTACGCATCAGACGGCCTCCGCCAACGGTCGCGACACGAGCATCTCGTCTCCCGTACGGATGGCCCGCCGGTCCGCCAGAAGGATTCCGAATGCGACGAGGGTCAGCACACCGGTCTCGATGCACTTCGTCGTCTGCGTCATCGCCAGCGCTTCCTGCGAGATGTTCACGATAAAGTGAAAGACGATCGTGGCGATTACGCTCCGCCCGTTCTTCATGCAAATCCAGCTGATGATGATCCCCATCGGGATGATGCTGACGAAAAAGTTGATGGCGTACCAGATGTTCTCCTGCAGGAGGCCGTACTGGTACGAGTCCTTCACGAACACCAGGGGAAGGTGCCACAGTGACCAGAGCACGCCGAAGATGAGCGAGGCACGCACGAACCCGAACCGGCTTTCCAGGCTGTCGAAGGCATACCCACGCCACCCGAGCTCCTCGAGCCCGGCGGCAAGCAGGAGCGTGACCAGCACCGGCACGGCTCCCGTGGAGAACGAGAAGCCCTCAGCGAGCGCAAACTGGTCCGTTGAACCGCCGCCGGCCACCGACAACGCGATCGAGAGGAGCACGGCAACAGGCATCACGAAGAGAAAGACCGGGAGGGACTTGCGATCGAAGCGTCTCGGGTTGTACAGGCGGTCCAGGTATTCCCGCTTCAGCGTCCGGTCCCCGGACGTGAACAGCATGGCCGAGGACACGATGAACGGTGCCAGGAGGCCGAAGAGCATGAGCGGCATGTATAGTGCCGGCGCGTTGAAGCTGGCCCAGGCCCCAAGAATCCAGAGGATGTAGGTGGCGAGAAAGGTCACCGCGAAGTAGCGGCCCGGTCGGTAGGAAAAGGTGGTCGTCATTGCGTTCGTCTCGTCGGTTTATGCGCAGGCCTCCGTGGGAGGCCGTCGCCTGGATGTCTGATTCTTCCTCAGAGGAAGGTGATTGAGCCCGGCTCGGCCCCAAGAACCCGCTCCACCATGGACGGGATGGCTCCAGCTCGCCGCAGCAGGGCCTCGTTCTCCCACGGGTAGACGCCCTGATCTGTGAGGAACTGGATCCCGGCCAGGAGCAACTCGGCTGCCTCGAGCGGATGCTCCGTGTGGAAGACTCCCTCCTTACATCCCTGGGCCACGAGATCGGCGACCACAGGGGCAAGCCGGAGCACCAGGACGGCGAGGAGCCGCGTATGCAGTTTGACATTACCGGGCTTGTGAAGGCTCTCCATGGCGCTCGTCTCGCTTCCGGAGCGCTGTTCGGGCGAGAAGAGCAGGGCCAGTCGAGCGAGAGCATCGCCCCCGGCATTGGCCAGCTCGGCTTCCCGGCGCCGCACATACCCCTCCGCGAGCTCGTCAACCACCGCCTCCATGAGGTGCTCCTTCGAGGAGAAATAGTGGTAGATCGTCCCCTTCGCGATTCCCAGCGCTTCCATGACCTGACCGGTCGTGGTCTTGTCGTAGGTCTGGCTGAGGAATAGCTCGGTCGCCGCCTCGATGATCTCGTGACGTCGGACGTCCGGCTTCTTGACGGTTCGCATGGGTGTCGGGCTCTTGCGGCTAGAGTCGATAGAGGAGCTGGAGAACAATGTCGTGCGAGCGCGCAGCCTGAGTGAACGGGCTCTTGCGTGCGTCGCCGAGCAGCCAGGTTTCCGCCGCCAGGAACGAGAAATCCATTCTCTGGGTGAGACGGTAGTTTAGCTGGACGCCGACCTGGGTGTCGTGGAAGCCGCTCCCGGCCGCGAACGCCGGCAACGACGGGGTGTCACGCTCCACGGTATACCACGCGCTCGCGAAACCCCCGCTCATGTATGCTAGCTGGAACTTCCCCGAGAAGCTGAGCCGATCGGTGACGGGGAGGCCCGTCATGTAGACCAGGGAGTACTGCATCCCATGGTGGACTTGCTTGGGACTGCCGGCCTCGGCAGGTGTGACGGTCGTCGGGTAGTAGCCGACCGTCGCCCCCAAGATCCCCACTCGGGTCGGCAGCGCCAGCATGGCAACCGCCGACGCCGGCGTGGACGCGTTCGAAGAGTATTGCAGGAAACTCTGCGCCTGCGCGCTGTGCTCCTGGCGAATTCCGAGTACGGAATAGCCGTCACGCGCGCGGCGTCGGCCAGGTGCGACGGCCAGGCTCCAGAGCAAGCCAGTCGAGGGCTGAAAGTATGACATCCCGAGTCCGTTGAGCATCGAGGCCGAGAAGGAAAGCGTGCCCCTCGTGTACGATGCTTCGAAGACGGGGAACGGCATGACGTAGCGTTCCCTGGCGCCGGGATAGATGCTTGTGGACGCGACGCCTACCCCCACTGCCACGGTCCAATTCGGAGGTGGCGCTGCATTCTGCGCGCTGGCCGCTGAGGCGGTACACGCCAGCATGAGCAGGACCTTCTGGCCAGTCTCCAGGAGATACCGCCGTCCGTGGGCCCTTTCAGTCATCGTCATGGTGTACTCCCTGTCTCCATCTGGCGGGCATGCGAACCGAATGAGGGGGCCGGTTCCCCTGGTTCTGCAGCCCAATGAGGCATGTAGTCCGGCGTTGGCGATTTCAACATAACAATTGACCGACCGTCGGTCAATAGCTGATCCCACTCCATTTTGAGAACCGCTGCCCCACCAGAGGGTTCCTTGGGATCGGCCGAATATGGGACCTAGGGGAAGGTGGCTGTGGCTAGCCCTGTGGTGTTGCAGTTACTGGATACCCCGCAACGACTTAGGCCCTCCAGGTGGAGGGCCTTTTCGATCGGCAGATGGTATCGGTTGTGGCCGTTTGCTCGCCGGATTTGGGGCTGCCCAAGGTACTGCCCTCCCCAAGTGCGGGCTCGCTGTCTTTCCCTCGTCGGCAGCAACCCATACCTTGGGCAGGACCACTTCGCTCCGAGGTGGGAGGCGCGGCGCCACACCGGCGTCGCGATCTTTGTTGACCTTGAACGGGCCGGCCCAGCGGCCAAGTGCTTTGTTTCCGAACGCTTCGGGTACACCTACTGGTTTTTCCCGCAAAGCTGATCCGCGGCGTTGACAACTGCCCTCGTGACTGATCGGCCTGGTCGTTTGGCAGGTGCGATTCAACAGGCTGGGATTTCACATCCCGCGCTGATCACATACCGTTCGGTGCCCTCGAGGGAGGTCGGTACCTCATGCTGCTGCTGTTCATCGCGCTGTTCGGGCTGCTCGTTCCCAATGGTCTGTTCGTCTACTGGCTCATCTACGAGTTCGACGGATTCCGGCCGATCCTGGAGAACAAATTGGCACTGAGCTTCATGCTTGATGTCACCCTCGCACTGGTCCTCCTGACCGCGCACTTCGCTCGCCATCCGATTGGCCGGGTGAAGTGGCCCTGGTTCGTTGCGCTGTCGCTCCTCGGGGGATTTGGCTTTAGCTTGCCGATGTATGTCTGGTTGAACCAGCGGGCTCCGAAGAGGGCCACCTGAGGGAGTCGTCCCGCCCGCTCGGTCTGCCGTCCGGCGCCGAGCGGGCGTGGCGCCGGGCCCTGACGGTGGCGCTCGCGTTGTATACCGTCTGGTACCTCCGCTCGCCCGACCAGTACCACTTCCTCGACGCACTCGACCTGCCGATCCACGAGACCGGCCACCTGGTGTTCGCCTGGGGCGGCGACATCCTCACCGCGCTCGGCGGCACCCTGCTGCAGCTGATCATGCCGCTGGCCTTCGTCGTCTACTTCTGGCGCCGCGGCGACCGGCACGCCGCCAGCGTCCCGCTCTGGTGGACGGGACAGAACTGCTGGAACATCGCGCGCTATGTGGCCGATGCCCGGGCCATGGAGCTGCCACTGGTGGGCGGTGGGGAACACGACTGGAACTACCTGCTCAGCGAATGGGGCGTGCTCGGGCGCGATACCCTGATTGCCCGCGACATCCGGTTTCTCGGCACGGTGCTCGCGATCGCCGCCATCTGGATCGGCTGGCAGGCGCTGAAGACGCCGGATGCCGAGGCGGCTCAATCGCCTGCCGCATCAGCGGCACCATGACCGCCATGCCGTTCCGGCTTCCCTCCACCGCGCCCCGCGCACCCCTGACCCGCTTCGCTCCGGCGCCGACCGGATATCTGCATCTCGGCCACGTCGCGAGCGCCGTCTGGGTCTGGGGCGTCGCCCGCGCCCTCGGCGGACGCGTCCTCCTGCGCGTCGAAGACCACGACCGGAGCCGCTCCCGCCCCGAGTATGAGGAGGCACTCCTCGACGATCTGGAATGGCTCGGCCTCGAGCCCGACCTCGGACTCCCTGCCGCCTACCGCGCCGGCCAGTGCGAATACCGCCAGAGCGAGCGCGGAGCCCTCTACGACCGCGAGCTTCAGCGCCTCTCCACCGCCGGCCTCCTCTTCGCCTGCGACTGTTCTCGCCGGAGGCTGCGCGAGTCGGGCCTCGACCTCCCGAACGTCGAGACCCCCTACGACCGCCGCTGCCGCCATCGGGGGCTGGCTATCCAGCCCGGTCACGGGGTGCGCGTCCTGATGGAGCACGGCACCGAGCGCTTCACCGATCTCCGCCTGGGTGAGCAGGAGCAGGAGCCGGCCGAGCAGTGCGGCGACCTGCTGGTCCGCGACCGCCTCGGCCAGTGGACCTACCAGTTTGCCGTGACGGTGGACGACTGGCGGCAGGAGGTCGACCTCGTCGTCCGCGGTGCCGATCTCCTGGCGTCCACCGGACGGCAGATTCGACTCGCCCGGCTCCTGAGGCGGGAGTCGCCGCCGGCCTTCCTGCATCATCCCCTCATCCTGGCGCCAACCGGCGCCAAGCTCAGCAAGGCCAACCGCGACACCGGCGTCCGCGACCTGCGGGCCGCCGGAATGTCGGCCGCCGAGGTGCTCGGTGCCGCGGCCCACGCCACAGGACTCCTCTCCGCCAGCTCGACGCTCGTTGCCTCCGATCTCGGCGGCCTCTTCCTGACTTCCTGAGGGCTGCGCCTGCCCTCCTGCGCCGATGCCAAGCTGTGCCTGAGGGAGGTGTTAAGATTCCTGAAGTCCCCGCGGGATGGGGGCACCATGCACAGCGTGCCAACCCGGCGCTCGCGATCGCACGCAGGGCGCCCAGTGACGAGGATAGCAGCATGATCAACGTGATGGACGGTACCCACCGGCGCGGCGCGGCGCTCGGCCTGCTGCTGGCGGCAGCGGTGGGGGCCACGGGACACGCCCAGGGCGAGTTCTGGCCCAGGGAGATTCCCGCCAAGAATGTGACCGTCGTGATCTATCAACCGCAGGTGGACTCGCTGCGGGGCAACCAGCTCTACAGCCGCGCGGCCATGGCCCTGGAGCAGAAGGGCAAGGAGCCGATCTTCGGGATGTTCTGGTCGGTCGCGACGATCTCCACGGACCGTGACACGCGGGTGGCGGAGATCACCGGGCTGAAGGTGACGGAGGTGCGCTGGCCCGACGCCACGGCCGACCAGCAGAAGAAGTTCAGCGACCTGGTCGAGCAGGAGGTCCCCAAGTGGGACATGCCGATCTCCATGGAACAGCTCAATGCCTCGCTCGCCGCGTCGGAGCAGCAGATCAAGCTGGCCACCGACCTCCGCTCGACACCACCGGAGATCCTCGTCTCCGAGGTACCGGCCGTGCTGGTCGTCTTCGAGGGCGAGCCCATCCTCCGGAAGATCGACGGGACGAGTTATGAGCGGGCGGTCAACACGCCGTTCGCCGTCATCTCCGACCCGGCGAAGAAGACGTTCTACCTGAGCAACGGATGGGACTGGTACGCCGCCCCGTCGATCGTGAAGGGTCCCTGGACCTACACCACGAACGTTCCCGCCGACATCAGGAAGATGGTGCCGCCGGACTCGAGCACCGACGAGCCGGAGGATCCGAAGAGCATCAAGATTCTCGTGGCGACCAAGCCGACCGAGCTGCTCACCTTCGGCGGCACGCCCGCGTGGACGCCAATCTCCGGCACCGATATCCTCTACGCAAAGAACACCGAGACGCCGGTGCTCCGCCTCCTGAGCTCGCAGGACATCTACACCCTGATTTCGGGTCGCTGGTTCCGGGCCCGGTCCTTCAAGGGACCCTGGGAGTGGGTCGATCCGGAGAAGCTGCCGGCCGACTTCGCCCAGATCCCGAAGACATCGCCGGTCAGCGACGTGCTCGCGAGCGTGCCGGGGACGCCGGAGGCGGAGGACGCGCTGCGTGACGCCCAGATGCCGCAGACCGCGGTCATCAACCGAAGCGACGCCAAGCTCACGGTGCAGTACGATGGTGAGCCGAAGTTCGTGGACATCCCCGGGACCTCGGTGAAGTATGCCGAGAACACCGCCACCCAGGTGCTGCTCATCGACAAGCGGTACTACGCCGTGGACAACGCGGTCTGGTTCACCTCGGCGAGCGCCAAGGGCCCGTGGGTGGTGGCGGACTCCGTTCCCGCCGCCGTGAAGACGATCCCGCCCAGCAGCCCGGTCTACAACGTCCAGTACGTGCAGATCTACCAGAGCACGCCGCAGGTCGTCTATGTCGGGTACACGCCGGGGTACATCGGCTTCTACCCGTACTACGGCACGGTGGTGTACGGCACCGGCTACTACTATCCACCCTACGTCAGCCCCGTGGTCTACTACCCCCGGCCGGTCACCTACGGCATGCATGTCACCTACAACCCCTACACGGGTTGGGGATTCGGGGTGACGGCCAGCAACGGGTTCATGACGGTGGGGGTGCACTTCGGCTCGTCGTACTATCGCGGGCCCTGCTGCTACGGTGGCGGGTGGTACGGGTACGGTGGCTACCGGCCGCCGCCTCCCTACTACCGTCCCCCGGGGTATGGCTACCCGCCCTATCGTCCGCCCGGGTACCGGCCACCTCCGCCGGCGTACCGGCCGCCCGCCTATCGCCCGCCGCCGCCGGGCGCCCGGCCCACGCCGTACGCGGGGACCCGGCCGGCCAACCTCTACAATGACGCGGGCAACCGTGGCAGGGTATCCACGCAGCCGTCCACCCTCCCGACGAACCGGCCCAACGCCGCGCCGACCGCGAGCACCCGGCAGAACAACGTCTACGCGGACAAGTCGGGGAATGTGTACCGCCAGAACAGCAACGGCACGTTCGACCAGCGGCAGGGGAACGACTGGAAGCCGTCCGCCAGCACCGGCGGCGCGACGCCAAGCCAGCGGCCAACGACCGGCGCGCAACCCCCCAGCCAGCGGCCACCCACGGCGTCTACGATGCCGTCGCAGCGTCCGAGTACCGCCACGCCGAGCACGCGGCCCAGCACGTCGCAGCAACTCAATCGCGACGCGCAGGCTCGGCAGCGCGGTGCGCAGAACAGCCGTCCGATGCCGCAGCGGAGCGCCCCGGCGCGGTCCAGTGGAGGCACTCGGCGGCGGTAGCGCGGTTTGCAGTGAAATAGCGAAGGGGCGCATCGAGATGCGCCCCTTTGTGATTCCGCTATCTTCCTGCCCCGCTGCCCCGCTGCCCCGCTGCCCCGCTGCCCCGCTGCCCCGCTGCCCCGCTGCCCCGCTGCCCCGCTGTCAGCTGTCGCCCGCCACCACCGCCGGCGTCATCCCTTCGATCTCCCGGTCGATCCGGTCGATGTACACTGCCGCCGAGATGTCACCGCTCACATTGAGCGTGGTCCGGGTCATGTCCAGGATGCGGTCGACGCCGAGGATGATGGCGATCCCCTCGGGGGGCACGCCGACCGTCGCCATGACGAGCATCATCAGGGGCAGCGAGCCGCCGGGGACGCCCGCGGCGCCGATGGCGGTCATGACGGACAGCACCACCACGATGACCTGGGAACCGAGCGAGAGATGGACGCCGAACACCTGGGCGAGGAAGAGCACCGTCACCCCCTCGAAGAGGGCGGTGCCGTTCATGTTCATGGTGGCGCCCAGCGGCAGGACGAACCCCGCGATCTTCGACTGCACTCCCAGCTCGCTCTCGGCGGTGGCAATGGAGGTCGGCAGGGTGGCCATGCTCGAGCTGGTCGAGAAGGCGGTGATGATCGGCGCCTCGATCCCCTTCCAGAACTTGAGGGGACTCATTCGACCGAAGACCTTGACCAGGAACGAGATCCCGACCGTTGCATGCAGCAGCAGGCCGATCAGGACCACGAGCACGTACATGCTCAACTGCTGCAGGATCCCCCAGCCAAACTGGGAGGTGATGACGAAGACGAGGGCGAACACGCCGTAGGGCGCGAGCTTCATCGCCAGGTTGATGATGGCGATGACCGCCTCGCCGATGCCTTCGAGGAGGGTGATGACCGGCTTGGCCTTTTCCCGCGGGATCATGGTGAGGGCCGCGCCGAAGATCAGGGAAAAGAAGATCAGCGCCAGCATGTCCATGTTGGCGGCGGCGGCCACGGGATTCCGGGGCACGATGTTCACGAAGGTGTTGATCCCGAAGTCCTGCGCACCCGCCTGGGCCAGCCCCTGCGCGCCGCCGGCGAAGCGCGCCATCAGCTCGTCACGGGTGCCGGGCGGGAGCCCCGACCCCGGCTTGATCGTGTTGACCAGCGTCAAACCGATGATGGCGGCGATCAGCGTGGACAGCGCGAAGTATCCGATCGTGCGGCCGCCGAGCCGCCCCAGCGTCTTCATGTCGCCGATGCCGGCGACCCCCACCGCAATCGATGTGAAGACGATCGGCACCACCGTCATGAAGAGCAGGCGGAGGAACACCTGCCCCACGGGATAGGCCACGTTGTCGGACACGAACGCCAGCCACGGCGCCCCGCTGAACAGGCGGTTGCAGAGCCCGCCGACGAGAGCCCCCGCCACCAGGCCGATCGCAATCTTCGTGTGCAGCTTCATGCGGGGCTCTCTCTCCGTTGGTGGGTCGGATCAGCCGGTCAGCGCGCCGGCCTTGGACTCGATGCCGCTCAGTAGCGAACGGAACGAGGCGGCAAACTTCTCCACGCCTTCCGTTTCCAGTTCATCCGTCACCCGGCGGATGTCGATGCCGGCCGTGGCGAGCGCGGCCAGCCGCGCGCCGGCGGTTGCCATCCCCTCCGCGATGCGAACGGCCGGGGCGCCGTGGTCGCGGTACGCCGCGAAGGTCTCGGGGGGGAGGGTGTTCACCGTCTGCGGCGCGATGAGCGCCTCCACGTAGTACACGTCGGAGAAGGCGGGGTCCTTGGTGCTGGTCGAGGCCCAGAGCGGTCGCTGGACTTTGGCGCCCTTCGCCGCGAGTGCCTCCCACCGCGGACCCCGGAAGACCTCCTCGAACGCGGCGTACGCCAGGCAGGCGTTGGCGATGGCAATCGTGCCGCGCAATTCGCTGTGCCCCGCCTTGTCGAGCATCGGGTCCACCTTGGTGTCGACCCGGCTCACGAAGAAGCTCGCCACCGAGGCCACCCGGTCGATCGGCTGCCCGGAGGCGGCGCGCCGCTCGAGGCCGTGCAGGTACGCCTCCATCACCTCACGGTGGCGATCCACGGAAAAGAGCAGGGTGATGTTGATGTTGATCCCGTCGGCGAGGCAGCGCTCGATGGCGCCGAGCCCTTCCGCCGTGCCGGGAATCTTGATCATGAGGTTGGGGCGATTCACCGCGGCCCAGAGGTGGCGCGCGGCCGCCTCGGATGCGGCGCCGTCGCGGGCCAGCGTGGGCGACACCTCCAGGGAGACGAGTCCGTCTGCCCCGTCGGCCGCGTCGTAGACGCCCCGGAATGCATCGCACGCCGCCTGCACGTCCGCGACGGCCAGCGCCTCGAAAATCGCCTCGGCGTCGCGGCCATCGGCGGCGAGCCGACGGATGTCGTCGTCGTAGTCCGCGCTGCCCGTAATTGCCTTCTCGAAGATCGTCGGGTTCGACGTCATGCCGCGGAGGCCGTCGCCGGCAATGAGGGCCTGCAGCTTGCCGCTCGAGAGGAGGTCCCGGGTGATGAAGTCGTACCAGATGCTCTGGCCCAGCTCAACGAGGCGGGCCAGGGGATTGTCGGTGGTCATGATGTCGCTCCCTGCGATGTGAGCAGCACACGGCGGATGGTGTCCGCCACATGGGCCGCGGTAAAGCCGAATTCCTCGAAGAGTCGCTCGCCCGGCGCCGAGGCGCCGAAGTGGTCGAGGCTCACCGCCTCGCCGACGTCGCCCAGCCAGCGGTGCCACCCGAAGGAGGTGGCGGCCTCGACGCTGACCCGCGCCCGGATGGCGGGTGGGAGGACCTGGTCCCGATAGGCAGCGGGCTGCGCGGCGAAGAGCTCCCACGATGGGAGGCTCACCACCCGCACACGGGTGCCTTCCGTGAGCAGGCGCTGCGCGGCTTCAAGCGCCACCGAGAGCTCTGATCCGGTGGCCATGACGATCGCCTGGGCACCGCCCGGCGGGTCGAACAGCACATAGCCCCCTCGGCGTACCCCGTCCGCCGAACCCAGGCTGCCCCGGTCGAGCACCGGCAGCTTCTGCCGCGTCAGGGCCAGCAGCGTCGGCCCATCCTGTCGCTGGATCGCCGCGCGCCACGCCTCCACCGTTTCGTTGGCGTCGCCCGGCCGGAGCACGACCAGGTTGGGAATGGCCCGCAGCATCGCCAGCTGTTCGATCGGCTGGTGGGTCGGGCCGTCCTCGCCGACGCCGATCGAGTCGTGGGTGCCGAGGTAGATCGTGGGGAGGCCCATCAACGCCGCCAGCCGGATCGACGGCTTCATGTAGTCGCTGAACACCAGGAAGGTGCTCCCGAAGGGACGGATCCCGCCGTGTGCCGCCATCCCGTTCATGCATGCGGCCATCGCGTGCTCGCGGATGCCCCAGTGCACGGTCTGTCCCACGGTGCCGGGGCCGAAGTCGCCGCCCAGCCCATGTGCCGTCCCCGTGCTTCCTGCTAGGTCGGCCGAGCCACCCACCAGGTTCGGCAGCGCCGCGGCCAGCACCTTGAGCGCGGCGGCGGATGCCTTGCGGGTCTCGACCGCCTTTGCCTCCACGCCGAAGACGGGCAGCTTGGCATCCCAGCCTTCAGGGAGTTTTCCGGCGAGCCACTGCGCGAATTGCGCCGCCTCGGTGGGGTAGGTGGCCGCGTAGGCCGCGCGGCGCGCCGTCCAGGCCGCCTCCACCCCCGCGCCCCGACGCGCCACCTCGCCCATGTCTGCGCGGGCAGCGTCGGGGACGAAGAACGCTTCGTCGGGCCAGCCGAGAATCGCCTTCGTCTTGCGAATCTCCTCGGCGCCGAGCGGCGCGCCGTGGGCGCCGGAAGTGTCCCGCTTGGTGGGGGCCGGATCGCCGATGACGGTTCGCAGCACGATCAGCGTGGGCCGCTCTTCCTGGGCTCCCGCATCGCGCAGGGCGGCGTCGATGGCGGCGAGGTCGTTGCCGTCGTCCACCCGGAGCACGCGCCAGCCGTACGCCTCGAAGCGGGCGCCGACATCCTCGGAAAGGGAGAGGTCGGTCCGGCCGTCGATGGTGATGCTGTTGTCGTCGTAGATGACCGTGAGCTTGCCGAGGCGCAGGTGGCCGGCCAGTGAAGCCGCCTCCGACGCCACTCCCTCCATCAGGTCACCGTCGCTCGCGAGCACCCAGGTGCGGTGGTCAACGAGGACGCCGTCCGGACGATTGAAACGGTCGGCCAGAAACCGTTCCGCCATCGCCATGCCGACGGCATTGCCGATCCCCTGGCCGAGGGGGCCGGTGGTGGTCTCCACGCCCGCGGTGTGGCCGCGCTCGGGGTGGCCAGGCGTGCGGGATCCCCACTGACGGAATTGACGGATGTCGTCGAGGGAGAGGTCATAGCCGGTCAGGTGCAGCAGCCCGTAGAGCAGCATCGACGCGTGGCCGCATGAAAGGACGAAGCGGTCGCGGTCGGCCCAGTCGGGATGACGGGGGCTGTGCTTCAGGTGCCGCGTCCAGAGCAGATACGCCGCCGGGGCCAGCGCCATCGGCGTGCCGGGGTGCCCGGAGTTGGCCTGCTCGACCGCCTCCATGGCGAGGACGCGGATGGTGTTGATGCTGGTCCACGCGACATCGGGCTGGACGGGGACGGCGGTCGGGGCGTTGGCACGAGGCGCGGCGATGTGAGGCGTCAGGACCCGACTCCGGTGTGGTGTGATGCGGTGGCGAGGCGGTGGCGTTGAACGGTCGGAAAATAACATGGGGCGCCGTGCGCCGTTACCCGCCGTCACCAACCCGGACGGGTCGCGGGGGAGCCTGGCGGGACCTTTTGGACGATCAGGGGTATGAAGGCCGTACACGCTTTTCGCATTGAACCTTTGACATCTCCCAATCCGGCAGGCATCTTGTCGCCCGTGACCCAATCCCCCCGTACCTACGAAATCCACGAAGTGGCCGAACTGACCGGGTTGGGGACGGCACGGCTTCGGGCCTGGGAGCGCCGGTACGATGTGGTGCGTCCCGAGCGCCAGGAGAATGGCTATCGGGCGTACAGCGCCGCGCAGGTGGCGCTGTTGCGGGCGTTTGCGCGGCTCGTCCGGGCGGGGGAGCGAATCGGCGACTTGGCCGCGCAGCCCCGGGACGAGGTCCTGGCCAGGGCGGAGATCGCGGTCGGCGACGAGTCACCGGTGTCCCCCTTCATCGAGGCGGTCCGCGGCTACGACCGCGCCCGCCTCGAGACGCTGGTGACCGACCGCCTCCGCCACCTCGGCCTGCAGCGGTTTGCCAGTGAGATTGTCCTCCCCCTGGCCACCCAGGTCGGCGACCTCTGGACCCTGGGGAAACTGCCGATTGCCTCCGAGCATCTGGCGAGCGAAGTCATCGTACACGCGCTCAAGGGGGCGCTCCGCGACTCGGCATGCGAAGGGCCGGTCCTCCTGGCCGCGGGCCTTCCAGGCGAACGACACGAATGGGGGCTGCTCGCCACCCTGGCGCAGGCGCAGGGCCTGGGCTGGCAGGTCCAGTATCTCGGTCCCGACCTTCCGCTGGACGAGGTCATCCAGGCCGTCTGGACCCTCCGACCGGCCGCCGTGGCGCTCAGCGCCAGCAATGTCCAGCTGCTCGAGCAGAACCTCCCCGCGCTGAACCACTTTGTGTCCCGTCTTCCCCCCGGTGTCCGGGCCGTCATCGGTGGCCGGGGCACCGTGTCCGCAGGGAACAATCTCCGCCGTCACGGGTTCGAGATGGAACTGGGGCGCGCAGCGCCCACCGTTCGCCGCTAGCGCGGCCGATCGCCGATCACCCGGCCGATTCCGGTTGACGCGGCAGTTCCAGGAGTCCACCGTGGCCACTGTCCTTGCAGAGCCCAGGCGCGCCGACGCCGGGTCCCAGGTCGCTTCCCCTGAATCATCGTCCTCCCGCGACGTGCTGGTGGTCGGCGCTGGCCTCGGCGGGCTCGCCGCCGCCGTGCGGCTCGCCGCCCAGGGCTACCGGGTCCGCGTGCTTGAACGGCACGCCACCCCGGGGGGCCGCTGCGGCCTCTGGGAGTCGGAGGGTTTCCAGTTCGACACCGGTCCCACCCTGCTCCTGATGACCGACTACCTGCGCAAGGTGTTCACGGACGCGGGGCGGAAGCTCGAGGATTACCTCGACCTGCGGCAGCTCGACCCGAACTACCGGGTCTACTACGCCGATGGCACCTCGCTGGACGTGACGAGCCGCATCAACCGGATGCTCGAAGGCGTGGAGCGGATCGAGCCGGGGGTCGGGCCGCGGTTCCTCCGCTTTCTCGCCGAGACGGCCAAGCTGTACACGATCGGGCTCGCGGCGTTCGTCGACCGCAACGTCCACCGCCGTCGCGACTTCTTCAACCTGAAGAACGGGCTGCTGCTCCTCCGCGCGCGCGCCATGGAGCGGTTGCAGAAGATGGTCGGTCGCTACTTCAAGGATGAACGCCTGCAGCAGGCGTTCAGCTTCCAGTCGCTCTACCTCGGGCTCTCGCCCTACGAGTCGCCCGCCATCTACAGCCTGCTGCCGTATACCGAAGTGGCCGGCGGTCTCTACTTCCCGATGGGCGGGATGCACGCGATTCCGCGGGCCCTCACGCGCCTCGCCGAGGAACTGGGCGTGGAGTTCGAGTTCAACACCGAGGTGTCTGCGCTTGAGCGGGACGGCAACCGGGTGAGCGGGGTCGTCCTGGCGGACGGTCGGCGCCGGGAGGCCGACATTGTGCTGGTCAACGCCGACCTGCCCTATGCCTACGAGTCGCTGCTGGGCGAGCCCTATCAGGGCATCGACCGATTCGACTTCAGCTGCTCGGCGTTCCTGATGTATCTCGGGGTGGAGGGGGAGTACCCCGACCTCCCGCACCACAACCTGATCGTGCCGAGCGATCTCCGCCGCGCCTGCGACGACATCTTCGAGCGGCACCAGGTCCCGGCCGACCCCGCGTTCTACATCTGCAATCCGAGCAAGACCGACCCGGCGCTCGCGCCCAAGAACGCCGAGAACATCTACATCCTGGTACCGGTCCCCAGCCAGGACCCGGCCCGACCCATCGACTGGGCGGTCGAGGGTCCCCGGCTTGAGGCCGGCATGCTTGAGCGCCTCGAGAAGTTCGGCCTCACGGACCTCCGCCGGCGGCTGATCACCAAGCGGATCTTCACCCCGGCCGACTTCCAGGTGCAGCTGAGCGCCACCCGCGGCGAGGCCTTCGGGCTGGCGCACGGCATTGACCAGGTCGGCTACTTCCGGCCGCACAACCGCCACGCCGAGTGCACTAACCTCTTCTTCGTGGGGCAGAGCACCCATCCGGGGTGCGGTGTGCCGATGGTGTTGATCTCCTCCCGGCTGGTGGTGGAACGGATCATGGCCGAGCAGGGGGTGGCGGCGTGATGACGGGGGCGCTGGAGCAGAGCTATGCCGCCGCGGAGCGGGTGACCGCTCACTGGGCCAAGAGCTTCTACTTTGCGAGCCGGTTCGTGCCGCTCGCAAAGCGCCGCTCCATTTTTGCGCTCTATGATTACTGCCGCTACGCCGACAATCTCGTCGACCTCCGCGGCAATCGCCCTGTGGAGGAGGTGCGCGAACAGCTCGCCGTTCTCGGTGCCACGGTGCGCGCACTCCATGGAGGGGCGGCACCCGAGTCCCCCCGCTGGCTCGCCTTCGCGGACACCCTGCGACGGCATCCCATTCCGCTCCGGCCACTGCTCGAGCTGCTCGACGGCGTCGCGACCGACCTCGATCCGGTGACGATGCGGAATTTCGCCGAGCTCGAGCGCTACTCCTACCAGGTGGCGGGCGTCGTCGGCCTGATGCTGGGCCCCGTGCTCGGCGCGGAGCGCACCGGGTTCGAGTCGAACGGCGTGCGGCTCGGCATCGCCATGCAGCTCACCAACGTGCTGCGTGATGTCGGCGAGGACCTCGCCGAGGGGCGGGTCTATCTTCCGGCTGATGAGCTCGCAGCGTTCGGGCTGGACCGGGCGGCCCTCGAACGCCGGACGGTGACCCCGGAATTCCGGCGGTTCATGGCGTTTCAGGTCCGGCGCGCGCGGCAGCACTTCGCCGCCGGCGACGCCGTGGTGGATCTCTTCCCGCCGGACGGGTCGCGGCTGACGGTGCGCCTGATGCAGCGGACCTACGCGGGCATCCTCGACGCGATCGAGCGCCACGACTACGACGTGTTCCGGGTCAGGGCGCACGTCTCCTCGCGGCGCAAGCTCGCCATCCTCGGGCGGGCGTTCTGGCAGGAGTACGCTCCCACGGTGGCCCTCCCGAGGGAGCAGTCCGTCTGAACAGCACGATGCAGCCGACCATCCCGCCGCGACGCTGGGTAGCGGCTGGATTCGAGCGATACCTCCGGCGGCTTGCCAGCCGCCACTTCGCCGCGGTGCACCTCCACTCCCCGACCGGACCGGTGGCGGAGCTGACCGAGGTGCCCACGATCTTCGTGGCCAACCACACGAACTGGTGGGACGGGTTCCTGGCCTATCTCACAGGCCGGGCGCTCGGCACCACCTTCTACGTGCTGATGGAGGCACGGCACCTCGCCCGGTATCGGTTCTTCCTCCGCGTCGGCGCGTTGCCGCTCGACCGGGCCTCTGCGCCGCGCGCCTATGCCGACCTGGAGCGCGCCCGCGGGGTCCTGGCGCCCGGGGCGGGCCTCTGGGTGTTTCCGCAGGGGGCGCGTCGGCCCGCCGCCGAACCGCTTGGGGCGCTCGAGGCGGGGGCGGCACATCTCGCACTCGGGGCCGGCGCGCCGGTCCGGATCTGCCCTGTGGGATTTCGGTACGGCTATGTCGGGGAACACCTCCCGGAGGCGTTCGCCTGGGTGGGGGAGAGTTGGATTGTCCAGCCCGGCGCCGGCGAGCGTCGGGCGCTGACGCGGGCCATCGGCGACCGACTCTCCGAGGTGCTCCGCGACCTCGATGCCGCGCGCGACCGTGAAATGTTGGAGGCGTTCCGGGTCCTGGTGCCGGGCGCTCCCTCGCTCAACAAGCGACTCGACCGCATCCGGCACCGGCTCGGATGGCTCGATGGTCCGTATGAGGAACGCAATGGTTGATTATCCCACCTGGCGGGTGCTGCACGTGCTCGGGGCCGTGCTCCTGGTCGGCAACGTGACCGTGACGGGGTTCTGGGCGGCGTTCCTCTATGCCCAGCGCACCGCACTGCCGTTCCGTCCGGTGGCGCGGGCCATCCTCTGGACCGACCTGCTCTTCACGGTCGGCGGGGCCAGCCTCCTCACCTTTTCGGGAATCCAGCTGATCCTCATCACCGAGATCCCGTTCTGGGGCACCCCCTGGCTGGTCAGGGGTGTCGCAGCCCTGGCGCTGGCCACGGTGCTCTGGCTGATCGTCCTGGTCCCCGACCAGTTTCGGCTCGAGCGGATGTCGGCGGATGACACTGCAGGGATCCGGAGGGTGTTCCTGCGCTGGAGCGTTGTGGGATGGATATCGACGGCCATCCTGTTCTACGGCCTCTGGTCGATGGTCAGCAAGCGGGGCGGCTAGCCCGGTGGCTTCTTCGGGTCGTATCGATGTAAGTATAAGAGATACAACGGCTTACATTGCAGCTATGGGTCGGATTCCTAGCGGCGATCGGGTGCCGGCGGGGCGGGGGGCTGTCGTGAAGTGGTCCCGCGTGGTAGTTTTAAGGGTTGAATTGACAACGCATTAGGCGGCCCGGATGGTCCGGACCGTGTACGACACTTCAGGCAGGGTTTGTGGCACGAACATCCAGACGACGCAGAAGTCCCAGCTCGAACGCCGCGGCGATCGCGGCCCCCTCCTTCCGCCGGTCCGCCGGTCGCTCCTACTCCGGTCATCGCGAGTGGCTCCTCGCCGAACATGGCTCGATCTGCGCCTATTGCGGCGTTGAGACGGCACCAGAGGCCATCACGCTCGATCACGTCCGGCCGCGGCGCGGGCAGGACGCCTACGACCGCCCCGACAACCTCGTGCTCTGTTGCCGCGATTGCAACGCGGCCAAGGCTGACACCCCCCTCGTCGCGTTCCTGATGCAGAAGCGCTCGCGCGGGGTCTTTCTCCTTCACTACGGCGAGCACCTCTCAGAACCGTTGAAGGAACTGGCGCGCAAGGCGTCAGAGAGGCCGATCCTTCCCGCCTAGCGGCGGGAGGCGGGGCAGGTAGGCAGAACGGAGGGTTCCCTGAGGAGCCCTCCGTTTCTTGCTTTCTGCCCCGCTGCCCCGCTGCCCCGCTGCCCCGCCTACTCGACTGCCTCCCTGACAATCCGTGCCTGCTCGGCGATATGGACTGAGGGATATCCCTCGGCCGGGCTCGCGCGGTCGGGCCGGCCGGCATAGCGAAGCGTCACCCCCTCCGGCAGCACGGCGGTGAGGCGCTCCTGCACGAAGCCCCATGCACCCATGTTCCTCGGTTCCTCCTGTGCCCACACCACTTCCCGAAGCGCCGGATAGCGGGCAAACACCGCGCGGAGCTCGTCGGCGGGGTAGGGGTAGAGCAATTCCTGTCGGACGATGGCCGGACGCTCCCCTTCCGCCGGGAGCCCCGCCAGCAACTCGTAGTACAGCTTCCCGGAACAGAGCACCAGGCGGGTGGCATCGGTGGGGCGCGTCGGGTCGTCGAGCACCGGACGGAAGGCGTCGTCGATCAGGTCCGTCAATGACGAGGCGGCGGCCGGCAACCGGAGCAGGCTCTTCGGGGTCATGATGATCAACGGGCGAATCAGCCCGTTGTGTGCCTGCTGCCGAAGCAGGTGGAAGTACTGCGCCGGCGTCGTGCAATTGGCCACCCGCATGTTGCGCTCGGCACAGAGCTGCAGGAACCGCTCGAGCCGCGCGCTCGAATGCTCCGGCCCCTGTCCCTCGTACCCATGCGGCAGGAGCAGGGTCAGGCGCGTCCGCTGCCCCCACTTGGACTGCCCCGCCGCGAGGAACTGGTCCAGGAAGACCTGGGCACCGTTGACGAAGTCGCCGAACTGCCCCTCCCACAGCACCAGCGCCTCCGGCGCGGCCACGCTGTAGCCATACTCGAAGCCCATCGTCGCCAGTTCGGAGAGCGGGCTGTTGTGGATCTCGATCGGTGCCTGCGCTCCGGAGAGCCGCTGGATCGGTGACCAGGTCTCGCCGGTCTTCACGTCGTGCAGCACGAAGTGCCGGTGGCTGAACGTGCCCCGCTCCGTGTCCTGCCCCGTCAGACGGATCGGCACTCCCTCCAGCAGCAAGGACCCCATGGCCAGCGCCTCGGCCTGGCCCCAGTCAATCCCGGCCGGTGTCGTCAGGTCCTTGCGGCGGCGTTCCAGCTGCCGGGCCAGCTTCGGATGGGCGGTGAATCCCTCCGGCCAGGTGAGCAACTCGTCGTTGAGCGCCGTCAGGAACTCCGCGGGAAGCGCGGTTTCCACGAACGGCACCTCCTCGTGGACGGTGGGCTGCCCATCGACTCGGGGCGGCGCCGCCGTCTTCATCGCCTGCTGCACATCCACCAGTCGCTGGTACGCCCCCTCCGCCTCGGCGTCCGCCTCGGCCGCGCTCAGCACGCCGTCGCTTACCAGCTGCGCCGCGTACCGGGCCCGCACCGGCAGGTGGCCCCGGATGGCTTCGTACATGATGGGCTGCGTGTACGCCGGCTCGTCGCCCTCGTTGTGGCCCCAGCGCCGGTACCCGACCAGGTCGATCAGGACGTCGCTCCGGAACTTGGCCCGGTACGCCATGGCCAGCCGCACCGCGCTCAGACACGCTTCCGGGTCGTCGGCGTTGACGTGGATAATGGCCACGTCGAACCCCTTCGCCAGGTCGGAGGCGTGCCGCGTCGAGCGGGAATCCCGCACGTCCGTGGTGAACCCGATCTGGTTGTTCGTGATGATGTGCAGCGTGCCACCCGGGTCGTATCCCGCGAGGTTGGCGAGGTTCAGCGTCTCGGACACAACGCCCTGCCCGGCGAACGCGGCGTCGCCGTGGATGATGATGGGCAGCGCCTCGGTCGGGTCGTGCTCGATGACCCGGCCCTTCCGCGATGTCTGGCGGGCGCGGGTGCGGCCGTTCACCACCGGCCCGACGAACTCGAGGTGGCTGGGATTCGGGAGGACGCTCACCCGCACCGACTTCCCGCTGGTGCTGCGGATCGCGCCTTCCGCGCCAAGATGGTATTTGACGTCGCCGGTGCCGGCGTCCGGCTCGCCCGGGTGCGCCTTGTGCCCCTCGAATTCCGCCATGATCGACTCGTAGGGCCGGCCGACGTTGTGGACCAGGACGTTCAGTCGGCCGCGGTGCGCCATCCCGATGGCCACCTCCCGCGCCCCCTGATCGGCAGCGAGGTCGTTCGCCAGGTCCAGCATCGGCACGAGGGCGTCCACCCCCTCGATGGAGAATCGCTTCTGGCCCAGGTACGCCTTGTGGAGGAACCGCTCGAAGGTCTCGACGGCGGTCAGCCGCGCGAGCAGGCGCTTCCGCTCGTCCGCGGCCAGCGGCTTCCGGTAGGTGCCGGATTCGATCGCGTTGCGGAGCCAGACCCGCTCCGCGTGATCGGAGATATGCTCCACCTCGTACGCGATCGTGCCGCAGTAGGTCTCCTTCAGGCGCGGCAACGCCTCGGCGAGGGTGTCGCCGGGGACCGCGATGCGCAGCACCCGCGACGGGATGCGGGCGAGAATGGCCGGGCTCAGGCCGAGCTGCTCAGGGTCGAGTGCCGGATCGCCGATCGGCTCGCTGCCCAGCGGGTCGAGCCGGGCGGCCAGGTGGCCATGGGTCCGGAACGCCTTGACCAGCCCCATCGCGGCGGCCACCTGTGACAGCTCATCGGGAGAGGCCGCCGAAGCCGAGGCGACCGCGCGCGCGGCCGGAGCCACGGCGGTGGTGGGCATGCCCGTGGCGGCTGGAAGGTGGAGGCTCTCCGCGATCGCCTCGTAGAACGGCTCGGTTCCCGAGAGAAACCGCTCGATGGTCCGGAGGAAGGTGCCCGATTCAGCGCCCTGGATCACGCGGTGATCGTAGGTGCTGGTGATGGTCATGACCTTGCTGATGCCCAGCTCTCGCACCCGCTCCGGCGGCACGGTGGAGAACTCCGGGGGATAGCTGATGGCGCCCACCGCGATGATGGTCCCCTGGCCCGCCATCAGGCGGGGGACGGAGGCCACCGTGCCGAGCCCCCCGGGATTGGTGAGCTGGATTGTGCCGCCGGAGAAATCGTCCGGCATCAGCTTGCTGGTGCGCGCCTTCTCGATCAGCGTTTCATAGGTCGCGTGAAACTCCGCAAAGTCCATCGTCTCGGCGGACTTGATGACCGGCACCACGAGGCCGCGCGTGCCATCCTTCCGCTCCATGTCCACCGCGATCCCCAGCCCAACCGACGGCGGGCTCACCCGATGCGGCGCGCCGTTGATCATGCTCAGCGTGTCGACCATCGAGGGGTGGGCCTTGACCGCCTGGATGATCGCGAACCCGATGAGGTGGGTGAACGAGATCTTTTCGGTCCGGCCCGCGGCCGCCAGCGCGGCGTTCAGCCGGGCACGGTGCGCCTCCAGGGAGGCAACCGGCAGTTCCCGAAAGGTCGTGGCCGTCGGGACCGTCAGGCTCTCGTTCATGTTGGCCACGAGACGTCCGGCGGGCCCCTTGAGGAGCACGGCATTGGGCGGCACAGGCTGGCCGGGAGGCGCGGCGGGGGTGGCCGGGGCCTCGGAAGCGGGGCTCGTGGCGGCCGGCTTGCCGTTCCCCGCGGCGGTGTCGACGGTCGGCGTTTCGCCGATCACGCCGCTCTCGAAGAGGCGGCGCCATTCCTCGGAGACCGCTGTGGGGTCGCGCAGGTATTCCTCGTACACAGCCTGCGCAAATCCGGCGTTGGCCGTCTCGAACACGTTCAAGTCCACGAACCGCTCCACTGCAGTGGGAAGCATGGGTCGCAGGGCCCGAAGCCCTGGACGTTGTACGGAAAGATAATCGCCCGGCCGCATGCACAGCGCGTGCATGAGATCTCCTTCCCGACGTCCCTCCTAGACACAGCCCCTCGGCCCGATGACCTTTCCTGAGTCTTCTGCCGGTGGGTCCCAATATTCAGGAGTGCGCCATGCGACACCTCTCCATCGTCACCATCTGCTCGGCAGCCGCGATCGCGCTGGCGGCCTGTGGAAGCGACACGACCAGCCCGCCCGCGGTTCTCGAAGTTGCCCTCACCCCGGTGGGGAACGGGAACGGACAGGCCGGGACGGTGGGGACCCAGTTGGTGAACAACCTCCGTGTCCTTGTCACCCGAAACAGCCTGCCACTGGCCGGGGCCTCCGTGCACTGGGCGGCGGCGATCGGGAATGGAGTGATCGCCCCTGGGGTCGGGACGACAGGTGACGATGGCATCGCCCTCGCCACCTGGACATTGCCCACGGCGAGTGGCACCCTGTCGGGAACTGCCTCGGTGGATGGTGCGGAGGGCTCGCCAGTCCTCTTGACCGCAACGGCGCTGGCGGGGCCGGCCACCAGTTTCGATCTGCTGGCGGGCAACAATCAGGTGGTGGCGGCAGGCGCGACGGCCTCGGAACCGCTCACGGTCAAGCTGCAGGACACCTACGGCAATCCCGTCGAAGGGACGACGGTCACCTGGACCGTTTTTTCCGGCACCGCGACGCTCTCCGCCTCGTCCGTCAACACCGGACCTGGCGGGACGGCATCGGTGGAAGTCACCGCCGGTGCCGTGCCCGGCGCGGTCGTGATTCGCGCAATTCCCGGGGTCGCGCTGCCAGGCGTGGATTTCGACCTGACGGTCACCCCGTAACATCGTCCCCCCCCCGCCCCGGCGGCGACATGCGCCCAGGTTCCGGGTTCCCCCCGGGGCCCTGGGCGCTCTTGATTCCCTCCACTCTCCTCGGTAACCTCCCGGGAACCCCGCGCACCTTTCCTCACAATCCCTTCGCCATGCGAATCTTTGCGCCCTTGGTCGCCGTGGTCGTTGCCGCAGCGCTGGCCGCCTGCGAGCCGCCGACCGGTGCGGCCGTCATCGGCTACGCCTTTCCACGGGACGGCCAGCGCGCTGCGCTCGTGGCGGCGGCAGCCCTCCCGTCGGATACGACCCTGGGCGCCATCCGGGTTGTGGGCGACTGGGACTCTGGGGGCACCGAGTCTACCGTGGAAATCGCGCGGGCGCGCCGGTTGGTGGCATTGCCCGGGGTCATGGGTGTCGTCGGTCACGCCGGCAGCAGGGGCACCCTGATCACGGCGCCCATCTACAGCGACGCGGGCGTTCCGCTCGTGGTGCCGACCGCCACCAGTGGCCGGCTCTGGGAGCTCGGGGAGTGGATCTTCCCCCTGGCGCCGACCGACTCCATCGAGGCGGCGTTCCTGGGGGAGGCCGCGGTCGACGGGCTGAAGGCGTCCCGGATTGCGATCTACTTCGTGAACACCGCCTATGGTGCCGGGATTCGGGCCGAACTGCGCCGTTGGCTCGCCACCAGAAACCTGCAGCCGGTGGATGAAGTGCCGTACGTGATCGGTTCCGACCTCCAGACACTGGTCGAGGCGTCATTGCAGCGGAGCCGGCCCGATCTCGTTGTCCTGGTCGGCCGCCGGATCGAGGTGGCCCAGATGGCCGCCATCGTCTTCGAGCATGACCCGTCGATCCGCCTCCTGGCAGCCGACGGTGCCTACGACCAGCTTCCGGATCTGATGCTGGCCGCGGGCGCCGCTGCCGACTCCCTGTACCTCACCACCTTCTGGGTGGCGGATACGACGGTCCCCGTGCAGCGTGACTTCATCCGGCGCTACCGCCTCGAAACCGGCCGTGAACCAGCGGCCTTCGAGGCGATGCGGTATGACGCCGTCATGGTGCTCGCCCAGGCAATCCGTGAGGTGGGCCCCGATCGTGCCGCGGTGCGGGACTGGCTGCGCTCGCTGGGCGGCGATCGGCCACCGTACCAGGGAGTGACCGGCGACATCAGTTTCCGCCGGGGCGCCCGCCACAATCTCGTCCTGGTCCGCCTCCGGGATGGCGTGCCTGTCACGGTGCCCGAAGCGGGAGTCTGGTAATGGCCACCGGCAACTACCCTGTAGCCCCCCGATGGCGGCGAGCGCTCAGCATCCGGACGCTCTTCCTGTTCCTGGTGGGGATGGTGGGGCTGTACGTGCTCGGCGTGTCCATCTTCCTCGCGGCACGCATGCATCCCGGGGCGGTGCTGCTGCGGAGGGACACCGAACCGGTGGTCGAGCTCTTCGGGGTGCTCAATGCCCGATCCCAGCGGCTTGAGGCCGAGGTGCGCGACCTGCAGGGGCTCGTGGCGCTGGGCCCGCCAGGATATCCCGCCTCGCTGAATCGCCTTCGGGAGCAGCTGGCGGAGGCCCCGGACGAACGCAGCACGCGCGCGTTTACGGCAGTCCCGGAGGCAATGCGCACCGCCATGGCCACCGCCGATGAGGCGATTGCGCAGCTGGAGAGCGGGGCGCTCGAAGTGGTGAGCCTGCTGGAGCTCGGCCGCTACGAGGCCGCGGCCGCGCGCATGATGTCGGTCAACGTGCTGGTGGGCGAGATGAACCGGCACCTGGCGGAGGCGGAACGGCGCGGTCTCTCCGACCTGGTGCGTCGCGAGGATGAACTTTCCCACGCCACGGGGCAGGCGCTGCGCGCCGTGATCATCTGGCTGGTGATCGGTCTCTTCTTCCTGCCCACCGTGCTGCTCCTGGCGTATCGCCGGCTGGGCACGCCGCTGCGGGACCTCGAAGAGGGGCTGACCCAGGTCGCCGAAGGGGACCTGCATGCGCAGGTCCCCGTCCGCCACGCCGATGAGATTGGGCGTCTTGCCGACCACTTCAATCACATGACCTCGGTGCTTCGGGAGCGGGCGGAGGAACAGGGGCGGTTCGCGGCGGCGGGAGAACTCATCGCCGGTGTCGCCCACGAGGTGAACAATCCGCTGATGGCCATCTCCGCGATCGCCCAGCAGCGCCTCGAGGACGACGACCTCCGCCCCGACGACCGACAGGACCTCACGCAGATCCTTCGCCAGTCGCGACGCGCAGGCAAGCTGCTGTCGGGCCTCCTCCGCTTCGCGCGGAGCGGGAGCGAGCCCCGGGCCGAGACCGCGAATCTCGGGAAGGTGCTGCGCGAGGCGATCGATCTCGTGTCGTACCAGTTCGGCGTCGCCGAAATCACCCTCGACGCCGGCATCGATCCCGACCTCCCGCGGGTCTATGGGGATCCCGCACGCCTCGAACAGGTGTTCGTGAACCTCCTCAGCAACGCGGTGCACGCCGTCCGCCAGGTGGCCCCGCCGAGACGAATCACCATTGCGAGCGGAGCCGATGCCGACGCTGTCTGGCTGACGCTCTCCGACAACGGCCCCGGCATCCCGGCCGGGCTCCACCGGCGGCTCTTCCGGCCGTTCGTGACCACCAAGGGTCGGCAGGGGACCGGGCTCGGGCTCTACATCTCACGCCAGATTCTGCGGGATGCGGGGGGAGAGATCGAAGCCGATGAGGCACCGGAAGGGGGGGCGCGGTTCAAGCTTAGGTTCCGCACCGCCGGAGAGGGCGACTGGCTCATTACTCCGCGCGACCAGGTGCGGCCCGGCCTGCCAGCCACGCTGGAGGGAGTGCGGATCCTGCTCGTCGACGATGAAGCGGCGCTCCGTCGGCCGATCGCGCGATTCCTGGCGCGGCGCGGCGCCGCCGTGGAGGAGGCGGGTGACGGCATCGACGCCCTGGACCGGATTGCGGCGTCGCAGGGGAAGTTCGACGTGCTGCTGGCCGACCTGCGCATGCCGCGGATGGACGGCGTGGCCCTCCACGCCGAGCTGCGGAACCGCTATCCGGCGCTGGCCGACCGGGTCGTCTTCCTGTCCGGCGACCTCTCCCACCTGACGAGCGGGTCCCACACGAGGCGGGCGGGAGAGAGCACCATTCCCGCCGACCGCATCCTCCTCAAGCCGGTGTCGCTGGAGGAGGTGGAGACGCGGCTGCTCCAGGTGGTGCAGCAGGCGCCACCGGCTGGCTGAGCGGTTGCCAGCCGGCCAACTCACTCCTCACCCGACCCTCATCCCAGTTCAGTTCCCGACCGAGCAGCGCGGCGACCTTCGGCGCCGCCTGCGCGCCGTGATCGGTGGTCTCGTAGTGCAGGTGGATGCGCCGGACCAGCACATCGTCGATGTGGGTGGCCAGTTCGCGGCGGGCGTGGTGGACGACCTCCGCTTCGATGGCGGGGTGGTCGGGGTGCAGGCGCTCCAGCAGGCCCCGCTCGAGGCGGCCGAGATTGCAGATCGCCGCGGCCTCGGTTCCATAGTGGCGCAGGAGGTGGTCGGCCGTCTCGGCGCCGAGGCCGAGGTCGAGCATCGTCTGCCGCATCGGGTCAAGATCGGCGGCCTCGCCGCCGGGGAGCGGCTCGGTGTCGGTGGGGGCCCGGGAGGGGCGCGGGCGGCCTTCCCGTCGCGTCAGTTCCGCGGCCACCTCGTCGACAAGTTCCGCCGCCATGGAGCGATAGGTGGTCAGCTTCCCGCCGGCGATGGTCAGCATGCCCCCCGGTCCCCGTCGAATGACGTGTTCCCGGCTCACCGAAGACGCGGTGCCGGGCTCGCCGGAGTCGATGAGCGCGCGGACACCGGCCCAGCTCGAGACTACGTCCTCCTCCGTCAGGTGGGCCTGGGGAAAGCAGGCGTTGGCCGAGCGGAGGAGGTAGTGTACATCGTCCTCGCTCGGCGCGGCCGCTTCGGGAGGGCCGGGCTCGTCGGTGTCGGTGGTGCCGATGTAGGAGAACTCGCCCCAGGGGAGGACGAACATCACGCGGCCGTCGATGGGGCTGGTCAGGGTGACGGCCGCGGTGTGTCCGATCCGCTCGCGGCGCACCATCACGTGGGCCCCTCGGGTGCGGCGGAGCATCGGCTTGGCGCCGGGGTCCTCGAGCCGGCGGATGCCGTCGGTCCATGGCCCGGTCGCGTTCACCACCACCGCGGCGCGGATCTGCCCCTGGCGCATGTACTCGTCCTCGACGACCGCCCCGCGGACTTCGCCCCCGCTCCGTTCGAGGCCGATCACCCGGGTGTAGGTCGCCAGGTCGGCGCCGTGCAGCATCGCCGAGCGGGCCGTCGCGATGACGAGGCGGGCATCATCGCACTGCGCGTCGTAGTACCGCGCCCCGCCGACCAGTCCCCGCTCGCGCAGCATCGGCTCCTGGGCGAGGAGGGCGCGCTTGCCGAGGATGCGGTGTCGGCGCACATTCCGAAGCGGGGCCAGCAGGTCGTAGAGGAACATCCCGGCGGCCAGCTTCCAGAGCGGCACCCGGTCGCCCTTATGGACCGGGAAGACAAAGGGCAGCGGTCGCACCAGGTGCGGGGCGATGGTGAGGAGGGTCCGGCGCTCTCGCGTAGCTTCCCGGACCAGGTGAAATTGCCCCTGTTCGAGGTAGCGCAGGCCGCCGTGGATGAGACGGCTGGACAGCGAGCTGGTTCCCGAGGCGAGATCCCGGGCTTCAATGAGTGCCGTGCGGAATCCCCGCATGGCGGCGTCCCGGGCGATTCCCGCGCCGGTAATGCCGCCCCCGATGACGAGCAGGTCGTACGGCCGTGCCGTCAGCCGGTCCAATGTCGCACAGCGGAAGGAAACGTTACGAGTGTCCATGGCTTCCGAGGGGCGGCTTCCCCTGCCCAGTACCTGGTTTACGTGGCACGATTACCTCATTCGTCCGGGGATGCGCGTACTCGATCTTGCGTGTGGCACGGGCCGGCACAGCCTGGCCGCCGCGGCGCGGGGGGCCGAGGTGACCGCCTGGGACCGGAGCGCCGCCAAGCTCGAGGAAGGGCGCGCAGCGGCGGCGGCGCGCGGCGTCCAGGTCGACTGGCAGGAGGTCGACCTCGAGGGCGACTGGCCGGCGGTTCCGCCTTTTGATGCCGTTCTCCAGTTCAACTATCTTGACCGGGAGCGCATGGCGCGCGTCCTGGACGCGCTGGCCCCCGGTGGCACGCTCATCATGGAGACGTTCCTGACCACCCAGCGGGATCTTGGCTGGGGGCCGACCAATGAAAAGCACCTGCTGGGCCGGGGAGAACTGGCCCAGTTGATCACGCCGCTGGAGGTCCTCCACGGCCGCGAGGTGCTCGAACCGGTGGACGTGGAGCGCTGGCGCGCGGTCGCGAGTGTCGTGGCCCGCCGGCGCCCTGACGAACCTTAAACAGACGAACGATAACATGCTGACGATCCCAGCCGGACGACGGGCAGCCGTCGTCGCCGGCATGCGGACTCCCTTTGCGAAGAGTGGCACAGCGCTCAAGGACGTCGACGCGGTCACTCTGGCCCGCCATGCCACGCGAGAATTGCTCTACCGGACGGACCTGTCCGGGGCCGAAGTGGACGAAGTCATCTTCGGACAGGTCATCCCCTCGGTCCTCGCGCCGAATCTCGCGCGCGAAGTGAGCCTCCTCCCCCAGTTTCCCAAGACCATCCCCGCCTACACGCTCAACCGCGCCTGCGCGTCCGGGGCCCAGGCCATCGTCAACGCGGCCGACCAGATCATGCTCGGACGGGCCGACGTCGTCGTCGCCGGCGGCGCGGAATCGCTGTCGGACATCCCGATCCTGCACTCCCGGCGGTTCAGCGCGCTGCTGCTCCAGGCCAGCAAGGCGCGGAGCCTGACCCAGCGACTCGGCGTGCTGTCGAAGGTCCGGCCGCGGGATCTGGTGCCCGTCACCCCCGGCATCGCGGAACCCTCTACCGGCGAATCCATGGGGCAGTCCGCCGAGAAGATGGCGCAGGAAAACGGCATCCGTCGCGAGGATCAGGACCGGGTGGCGCTGCTCAGCCACCAGCGGGCAGCCGCGGGGACTGCCGATGGCCGACTTACCGCGGAAATCGCCCCCTGGTTTGGCGGTCGCGGCATGGACGAGGTCCTGGCCAGCGACAACGGCATTCGCGCCGACACCTCCCTCGAAGCGCTGGCCAAGCTCAAGCCGGTGTTCGATCGCCGCTACGGCTCGGTGACGGCCGGCAACGCCTCCCCGCTGACCGACGGTGGGGCGGCGGTGGTCATGATGGCCGAGGAAAAGGCCACCGCGCTCGGGTATCGTCCCCTCGCCACGGTGCGCAGTTACGCGGTGGCGGCGGTGGACCCGGGGTGGCAACTCCTCATGGGGCCGGCCATCGCGGTGCCGCGCGCCCTGGAGCGCGCCGGACTGACCTGGAACGATATCGGCCTGGTCGAGATTCACGAGGCCTTCGCCGCGCAGGTGCTCTCGAACATCCAGGCGTGGGGCTCCAAGGCATGGGCCGACCGTCTCGGGCTTCCCGGGCCGGTGGGCGAGGTCAACTGGGATGTCACCAACGTGCTCGGCGGCTCTATTGCCATCGGGCATCCCTTCGGCGCCACTGGCGCGCGCATCGTCACCACCCTGGCGAACGAGATGCACCGGCGAGACGTGCAGTTCGGGCTGGTCTCGATCTGCGCGCAGGGCGGAATGGGCTTCGCGATGGTCCTGGAGCGCGCATGAGCATCTTCACCGTGGTCGAGGAGCAGGGCGTCGCCGTCCTCACGATCGACCAGCCCGGTTCGCCGGTCAATATCCTGAATGCCGCCGCCAAGGCGGAGTTCGAGGCCCTGCTCGAGCAGCTGCGCAACGACCCGGCGGTGCGCGCGGTCGTGATCATCTCGGGCAAGCGCGACAACTTCATTGCCGGCGCCGACATCGAGGAGTTCGTGGCGCTCCCCGACCAGGCGGCCGCGGAGGCGCTCTCCCGGGACGGACAGGCCATCATGGACCGTGTGGCCGCCTTTCCGAAGCCGATCGTGGCCGCCGTGCACGGGAGTTGTCTCGGCGGAGGACTCGAGCTGGCGCTCGCCTGCCAGTACCGGATCGCCACCAACCACCCGAAAACCCAGCTCGGATTGCCCGAGGTGCAGCTCGGCATCCTGCCGGGTGCCGGCGGGTGCCAGCGGCTGCCGCGCCTGATCGGCGTCCGGGCCGCCCTCGATATCATACTGGCGGGCAAGTCGGAGCGGGCCGCCAAGGCATTCAAGCTCGGCATGGTGGACGAGCTGGTGCCACCGCCCCTCCTTCGCAGCGTGGCGCTCGCCGCTGCGCGGCGGCTCAGTGAATCCGGCCTGTCCCGTCGCCCGCGGCGCGGCGGCATGGCTGGCCTCCTGCTCGACGCAAACCCGCTGGGCCGGGCGCTGGTGTACCGGATGGCGAAGAAATCAGTGCTCGCCAAGACGGGTGGTCACTATCCGGCGCCCCTCTCGGCGCTCGCAGCGGTGCGGACCGGCCTGGAGCGCGGGATGCGCGCGGGGCTCGAAGATGAGCACCGCCGGTTCGGGGAACTCGCCGTCAGTCCCGTTTCCCGGAAGCTGGTGCAGATCTTCTTTGCCACCACCGCCCTCAAGAAGGACGACGGCGTGGCCCCCGGCACGGCGACCCCTCGCCCCGTCCGCCGCCTCGGCGTGGTCGGCGCGGGCTTCATGGGCTCGGGCATTGCCGGCACGGCCGTCGCGCAGGCAGGGGTCGAGGTCCGGATGAAGGACGCCGACCTTCCGCGGGTGGGGAAGGGGCTCAAGGCGGCGACCGGCATTCTCGACGGACGGCTCAAGCGCCGCCGGATCACGCGCCAGGAGTACGCCCGGTCGGTGGCGCTCCTCTCCGGCACGGCGGATTTCTCCGGCTTCCCGCGCATTGACCTGGTCATCGAGGCGGTCTTCGAGGAACTCACGGTAAAGCGCACGGTGGTGGCCGAGATCGAGGGCACCGTCGGCGACCAGGCGATCATCGCCACCAACACCTCCACCATTCCCATCACCGAAATCGCCACCGGCGCCCACCACCCGGAACGGGTGCTCGGCATGCACTTCTTCAGCCCGGTGGATCGCATGCCCCTGCTGGAGGTGATTCCCGGCGCGGCGACGGCACCCGATGCCATTGCCACCGCCGTGCAGTTCGGGCGGCGCATGGGAAAGACGGTCATCGTCGTGGCCGACCGCCCCGGCTTCTGGGTCAACCGGATCCTCTCCCCCTACCTGAACGAGGCGGGGCACCTCCTCATGGAGGGCACACCGATCGAAGCCCTCGACCGGACGATGACCAAGTTCGGGTTCCCCGTCGGGCCGATCGCGCTGCTCGACGAGGTCGGTCTTGATGTCGCGGCCAAGGGCGGCGGCGTCATGCACCAGGCGTTCGGCGAGCGGCTGACGCCGGCTGATGCCATCGGGAAAATGCTGGCCGACAACCGGCTCGGCCGGAAGAACGGCCGGGGGTTCTACCGTTATGAGGGCGGCAAGAAGGCCGGGGTGGACCATCCGGTGTACCGGCTGCTCTCCATTACGCCGTCGGACCGGGTCAGCCCCCAGACCATTGAACAGCGACTCGTGTATGCAATGCTCAACGAGGCCGCGATGGCGGCCAGCGAGGGCGTTGTGCGCTCGCCGCGCGACGGCGATATCGGCGCCATCTTCGGCATCGGGTTCCCGCCCTTCCGCGGTGGCCCGCTCCGGATGATCGACGACCTGGGTGCGGCGCAGGTCGTCTCGACCCTGCGCGCGCTGGCGGCGGAGTTCGGGCCGCGCTTCACCCCGGCCGGCTCGCTGGTGGCGATGGCGGAGCAGGGTGGCCGGTTCTATGACGACGGTGGGTCACGGTAATTCTCTCGTATAGGAGCAGTACAATGCGCAGATTGTCCCTGTTGGTCTTGTTGGCGGCGTTCGCGGGCGCGGCGACGCCTGTGTGGGGCCAGAGCTTTCCCTCGAACGACCCGATCATCAAGCGGATCTGGGCCATGGGCATGGACAGTTCGCATGTCGGCACGCTCGCCCAGGTGCTCGATGACTCCATCGGGCCGCGCCTCACCGGGTCGCCCGGCATGAAGGCGGGCAACGACTGGCTGGTCAAGACGTACGCCGGCTGGGGCATCAGCGCCGAGAATGTCCAGTACGGCACCTGGAAGGGGTGGCAGCGTGGGGTCAGTCACCTGGATCTCATTGCCCCCCGCGTCCGCTCGCTCGAAGGGATGATCCTGGCCTGGAGCCCGGGCACCAAGGGCAAGCCGGTCGACGGCCCCGTCGTGATCCTGCCGGATGCCGCCGATTCGGCCGCCTTCGCCGCTGCCATCACGTCGGTCAAGGGCGCCTATGTCCTGATCAGCGCGCCGGAGCTCACCTGCCGCCCGGATTCGAGCTACCGCGAATCAGCACTGCCAGAGGAGTGGGACCGGCTGGTGAAGGAGCGCGACGAGTACCGGGCGGCCTGGTCGGCACGGCTGAAGCGCACCGGGCTCAACAACAAGAGCCTCCAGCTCGCCCTGCAGGGCGCCGGGGCCAAGGGCGTACTGACCAGCAACTGGTCGCGCGGGTGGGGCAGCTTCCGGATTTTCGACGGCAAGACGACCACCGTGCCCGCCGCCGTGTTGAGCTGCGAGGATTACGGGCTGGTCTACCGCCTCGCGGAGAACAAGCAGGGGCCGATCCTGCGGGTCACGGCGGAATCGAAGGACCTCGGCGAGGTGCCGGTCTTCAATACGATCGCCACGATCCCGGGCACCGATCGCGCCGATGAATACGTGGTCCTCTCGGCCCACTTCGACAGCTGGGACGGCTCGTCCGGCGCCACGGACAACGGCACCGGGACGGTCGTGATGATGGAGGCGATGCGGATCCTGAAGGCGGTCCTCCCGCGTCCCAGCCGGACCATCATCGTCGGGCACTGGAGCGGCGAGGAGCAGGGCCTCAACGGGTCGCGCGCCTACATGGCCGACCACCCGAAGGTCGTCGAGGGGCTGCAGGCGCTGTTCAACCAGGACAACGGCACTGGGCGGGTGGCCTACGTCAGCGGCGCCGGCCTGATGGACGCCGGCGGCTTCCTGGCCAACTGGTTCTCCAACGTGCCGTCGGAAATTACCGGCAACTTCAAGTCGTTCAGCGTGCCCGGCACCCCCGCCGGCGGCGGGTCCGACAACGCCTCCGTCGCCTGCTACGGCGCCCCGGGGTTCGGGCTCGGATCCCTGCCGTGGGAGTACTTCGCGTACACCTGGCACACCAACCGCGACACCTACGACAAGCTGGTCCTGAGCGAAGTGCGCAACAACGCAACGCTCACCGCCATGCTGGCCTACCAGGCGGCCCAGGATCCGAACCAGATCCCCCGTGATCGCCGGGTCATGCCGATGAATTCGCGGACCGGCGAGCAGATGACCTGGCCGGAGTGCCAGCCCGCGGCGCGCTCCTTCTCGGAGTACACGCGATAGCCGCAGGGAAGGCACGCAACAACAAGGCGCGGCACCTCGGTGAGGTGTCGCGCCGTTGTCTTGCGGGCCGAGGCGCCGTTACCGCGTCAGCGTCGGGATCAGCTCGGCGTTGGTCTTGGCCCCGCGGAAGAGCGAGAGGACGTCCTGCATCGCGTTGATGCCGGTCATCCCGGCGGTGCGCTGCCGCAGGGCGTGCGAGGCCGCGAGTGCCTCCGGCGAGAAGAGCAATTCCTCCCGGCGGGTGGAGCTGGCCGGAATGTCGATGGCCGGATAGATCCGGCGCTCGGCCAGCTCGCGGCTCAGGACGAGTTCACTGTTGCCTGTCCCCTTGAACTCCTCGAAAATCACCTGGTCCATCTTCGAGCCGGTGTCCACCAGCGCGGTGGCGATGATGGTGAGCGACCCGCCTCCCCGCGAGGGGTCGACATACCGGGCGCTGCCGAGGAAGCGCTTCGGCTTCTCCATCGCATTGGCGTCGAGGCCGCCCGACAGCGTCCGGCCGGTGCCCCGCTCCAGCGTGTTGTAGGCCCGGGCGAGTCGTGTGATCGAATCGAGGATGATGACCGAGTCCCGGCCGAGCTCCACCTGGCGACGGGCTCGTTCCAGCGTAAGCTCGGCCACCTCGGCATGGCGTTCGGGCGGCTGGTCGAAACTCGACGCCACCACTTCGCCCGCCCCGGCCATCTCCATCTCCGTGACTTCTTCCGGCCGTTCGTCCACCAGCAGGATGAACAGTTGCGCGTCGGGATGGTTGCGGGCGACACCCTCCGCCACCGCCTGCAGCACCGTGGTCTTGCCCGCCTTGGCGGGGGCGACGATCAGGGCGCGCTGTCCCTTGCCGAACGGGCAGAGGAGGTCGATGAGCCGGGTGATTTCGTGGGAGGTCCGCCTGGTGCCGGGTGGCACCTCGAGCGTCAGCATTTCCTTCGGGTGCGTGGCCGGGAGCTTCGAGAAGTCGGCGCGCCGGGCGATCTCCGCCGGGGCGAGGCCGTTGATGGCGGTGACCTTCTGGAGGCTCGGCCCCCGTCCCTTGCCGCCGCGGCCCCCTTCGCCGGCGATTTCATCGCCGGTGCGGAGGCCGTATTGCTTGACTAGGTGGGGAGGGACGAACAGGTCGCCGTCCGAGGGGGCGTAGCCCGATTCACGACGACGTACGAAAGCGGTCCCGCGGTCCGTCAGCTGCAGGATGCCAAGAAGGGGTTCGCTCACTGCGCCCCGGCGTCCCAAGAGTCCCACGTCAAATGACAGCGTGCCACGAAGTACTCCGGCGGATGGCCTGTGCGCTCCAGCAGGTCGTGGAGCATTTCATGGCGAACGACCATTTCGTTCCCCACGTAGTCGCCGGCGATGGTGATGCGTGAGACGTTGCCCACCCGTTCCCAGAGGCCCACCTTCTCGCCGATGCTGGTCTCGAAACTAGCGACATCGGGCACGACATACCACTCGATGCCGTCGAGATGCCCGCGGAGCTCGGCACACGCCTCGGTGCGCGCGTACCAGGTGGCGTATTCGGCGGGAGGGGTCAGCAGGACCGCGCCATCAGGCGGCGCGCTCGGTTCGAGGCCCGTGCACGACGCCGCAACGAGCCAGGTGGCCAGGACGGGGACAAAGCGATGTGAAACGGATGCTGGGCGCATGGTGTCTCCACAACGCCCGATAAGCTCAAGGCCATGGATGGTGCCTCCCGGAGGGGTGGCGGTCCTGGCCCCGCTTCTCTGCCTGCCTTCGGCACCGAGCTATCTCCGGCTGACTTCGGCCTGAGACCTCTAGTTTTGCGGCCCCGGATCGCTCCGGGTGTGCTCTTATCGGGCGGGTCGTTGATGGACTGCTGGGAGGGGTAGAACGCAAGTCCGGGGCCGATTGTGCCAAACCGCACGTAAGTTGAATCAGCGGCCCCGCTTAGCCTCGGTCGATGGTCCGGAACTTGTTGTCCTGACATAGTTTAGCTAACTTCGTGGCGGTGCCTGGACCTCCGTTCCGGGCCGTTGTGGACCCCCGTCAAGGAACCCCTGCTGATGATGCGCACCTTCCTACTGTGGCTGTCGGAGCAACAGGGTGTGTTCAACTTCCTGCGGCGGAACAGCCTCGCCCGGAAGTTCGCCAGCCGCTTCGTGGCGGGGGAAACGAGGGAGACCGCCACGGCGGCCGCACTGGAGTTGAAGCACCTCGGCATCAGCACCACGCTGGACCTCCTCGGCGAGAGCGTCAACCAGGCGGCTGATGCGGTCGCAGCCCGAGACGAGTACCTGCGCATGCTCGACGGGCTGGCCGCCGCCGGCGCCGACATCAACGTCTCGGTCAAACTCACCCAGATGGGGTTCGACATCGACGAGGCGGTCTGTCTCGACAACATGCGGCGCATCCTGGCCAAGGCGCGCGACCTCGGCGGTTTCGTCCGCCTCGACATGGAAAGCTCGGAGTACACCCAGCGGACTCTCGACTTCTTCGAGCACCACCTGCTGGCCGATTTCGGGAAGCACACCGGCGTCGTCATCCAGTCCTGTCTCCGCCGTTCCGCGGCGGACGTGAAACGGCTCATCGAAATCGGCGCGCGTGTGCGGCTCTGCAAGGGCGCCTACCTCGAGTCGCCCGACGTCGCCTTTCCCGACAAGAAGGACGTGGACCGGCAGTTCATCGCGTTGATGGAGGACTTGCTCAAGCACGGCAATTACCCCGGCATCGCCACGCACGACAGCCAGATGCTCGAGCATGCCAAGGCGTTCGTGACCCGCGAGGGCATTCCCGCCGAACGGTTCGAGTTCCAGATGCTCTACGGTGTCCGGCGGGACTTGCAGGAGCGGCTCCGGAAAGATGGCTTCAACATGCGGGTGTACATCCCCTTCGGCACCAAGTGGTATCCCTACCTCATGCGGCGGCTGGCCGAACGTCCGGCCAATATCGTGTTCATCTTCGGCAACGTGGTGCGCGAGACGCTTGCCTTGAAGAGCTGATGGAGGCCACCCTCGGCGGATACATGGCCCAGCACGGACGGGCGGCGGCCTTCGGCGGGAGCGACGGCCACGCCTATTCGGTGGGGCTGTACGTCGATGACGATCCCGACGAACGGGGGCGGTTTGGCGCGGCGCTGCTCTTCGTGCGGTGGGACGCCGCCGGCGCCGCGCCGGTGGGCCACGTGGAAACAGACTTCCTCGCCTGGGGGCGGAACGCCGCCGAGGCCGAGGAGCGCCTCAAGGCGCTCTCGCTCTACGATGTGAAGGCCGCGCTGGACGAGGCCATCGCCAACCAGCCGGGGGAGTGGTGACGGGGCTGGCCGGCACCGTGCTGGAGCGGGATGGGGCGGCGTACCGGGTGATGACGGCGGACGGGGAAGTCCGCGCCGTGCTGAGCGGCAAGACCAAGCGTGACACCCCGCGGGTCGTGGTCGGCGACCGGGTGACCCTGACCCCCGATCCCGTCGGCGGTCTCTATTCGATCAACGACGTCGCCGAGCGGAAGACCCTGCTCGAACGGCGGGTCCCGCTCGGTCGCGGCACCCGGCCCATCGCGGCCAATATCGACACCGTCTTCGTCGTCACCTCCAACTGCGACCCTGCCCCTCTCCCCCAACTGATCGACCGGCTGCTGGTGGTGGCGGAAGCCAACGAGATCCCCGCTGCCGTGGTGATCAACAAGGTGGATCTCGACGCCGGCACCTGGCTCGAGGAGCGTTGCCGCAGGGCGGGGTATCCGGTCTTCCGGACCAGCGCCAAGACCGGGGAAGGGCTGGAGGCGCTGCGGGCCGCGATGGGGGGGCGGGAATCGGTGGTGACCGGCCCTTCAGGCGCCGGGAAGTCGAGCCTGCTGAACGCGCTCCACCCCGGCCTCACGCTGCGGACCGGTGCACTGAGCGAGAAGCAGCGGCGCGGGCGCAATACGACCGTGTCGGCGCTCATGGTGCCGTTCGAGGGGGGCTACCTGGTGGACACGCCGGGCTTCAACGAAGTCGGGTTGTGGGGCATCGATCCGCGGGAGCTTGCCAGCTGCTTTCCGGAGTTCCGTCCCCTCATCGGCGAGTGCCGCTTCCAGGACTGCCGGCACGTGAGCGAGCCGGGGTGCCGGATCCGGGCGGCGGTGGCGGACGGCGCAATCGCGCCCGACCGCCTGGAGAGCTACCAAATGCTGCTGGAGGAAACGGAGTCGGAGCCGGAGGAGTGGGAGTAAGGGGGCGCCATGGTGCGCCCCTACTCCCGTGGAACCTGCTTCCGCGTCCAGCGATCGGCATCCCGGCCTTCCACCTTGGCCATCATGCGGTCGAAGGACGCCTGCAGGTCGATGCCCTCGCGGTTGGCCATGCAGATGAGCACGAAGAGTATGTCGGCCATTTCCATCCCCACATCCCCGTCGGGCTCATCCGCCTTCTTGGTCTTCTGCCCGAAACGGTGATTGATCTCCCGGGCCAGTTCCCCCACCTCTTCCGCCAGGCGCGTCATGTTGGTGAGGGGATCGAAGTAGCCCTCCTCGAACTGGCTGATCCAGGTATCCACGCGCTGCTGGGCGTCGGAAAGGCTCATCGGGGGAGTCCGGTTGGGGTGGAAACGGGGCAGGGGCGTGCCCCCTCGCCAAGCGCTCCGGAGTATAGCATCTTCTTCCATTGCCCCGCAGGCGCCACTCCCCCGATTCCGGCAAGCAGATGCGCTCACGTGAACGAATTCTCGGCAACCTCGACACACTCTACCGCGAAACCTACGAACGCGCCCGCGCGGCCGGCGACCAGCACCGGGTCGACGAGCTGGATGCGGCGTACGTCCGGGACCAATTGATGCTCGAGATCCTGCTAGACATTCGCGATCTCTTTTCGGTGGCCCCCGCCGCACCCTCGCAGGGCGGGTCCGCGCTCGAGAAGCTCGAGGCGCTCCGCCGGCTCACCTCGCTCCGCTAGGATTGATTCCACGATGCTTTCTATGCCACTGCTCCGGGGCCGATCGGCCGCGCTCGCGTCGCTCCTGACCGCCGTCACGGTGTCCTGCTCCGCTCCGCCTCCGCCGGCCACGGTGGTGACCTTCGGCCGGGTCTGGACCGGGAATCCCGATCAGCCGTGGGCGGGCGGCGTCGCGATGCGGGGCGATACGATCGTGGGCGTCGGCGACAGCGCCGACGTGGCGAAGTTCGTGGGGGAGCAGACGGTGGTGACCGGTGCGCCCGGAGGCATGGTCGTGCCCGGCTTCATGGATGGCCACACCCACTTCCTCGACGGCGGCATCCAGCTGGTGAGCGTCGACCTGCGGACCGCCGATTCGCCGGAGGAGTTCACCGCCCGGATCGCGGCCTTCGCCGCGGAGCGGAAACCTGGAGAGTGGATCATCGGCGGGGACTGGGACCACGAGCGGTGGCCGGACACACCGCTGCCGACGCGGGAGTGGATCGACTCGGTGACGCCGAACAACCCGGTGTTCGTGAATCGGCTCGACGGGCACATGGGGGTGGCCAACAGCGCGGCGCTGCGCGCGGCCGGCATCACCAAGGCCACGAAGGACATCCCAGGCGGCGAAATTGTGCGAGACCCGCGCACCGGGGAGCCGACCGGCATCCTGAAGGACAACGCGATGGGGCCGGTTTATCGCGTCATGCCGCCGCCGAGTGAGGCGCAGCTCGACGCCGCGCTGGCCCGGGCCCTGTCGTTCGCCGCCAGCAAGGGCGTCACCGCCACGAACTACATGAGCGCGCCCCCGGCCTGGCTGGGCGCCTTCCAGCGCGCCCGCGCGGCCGGGACGCTGACGGTCCGCACCAAGATGTTCTTTCCCATCCAGGCCTGGCGGTGGGTGGCCGATACGGTGGCCCGGATCGGCCCCGGCGACGACTGGCTCCGGATCGATGGCGTGAAGGGGTACATGGACGGCTCGCTCGGCTCGACCACGGCGCTGCTCTTCCGGCCCTATCTCGACGCGCCCAACACCCGGGGCCTGGAGACGACCCCCCTCGATTCCATCCGTCGGTGGGTGCAATCGGCCGACTCGGTGCACCTCCAGGTGGCGGTGCACGCCATCGGCGACCGGGCCAACGCGCTCCTGCTCGACACCTTCGACTCGGTGATGGTCGCCAACGGGCCGCGGGACCGCCGCTTCCGGATCGAGCACGCACAGCACCTGCGTCCGGAGGATATCGTCCGCATCGCGAAGATGAACGTCATCCCGTCGATGCAACCCTACCACATCATCGACGACGGACGGTGGGCCGCCAAGCGGATCGACACGCTGCTGCTCCAGACGACCTACGCCTTCCGCACCCTCATCGACGACGGGGCCCACCTCGAGTTCGGGTCCGACTGGACGGTGGCGCCCCTCGACCCCCTGCTCGGCGTCTACGCCGCCGTGACACGCCGTACCCTCGACGACAAGAACCCCGGCGGCTGGTTCCCGGCCCAGAAGATCACGGTGGAGGAGGCCCTCAGGGCGTACACGAGTGAGAACGCCTACGGCGTCTTCGCCGAGGGACGGCGGGGCGTCCTGAAGCCGGGGGCGCGCGCCGATCTGGTCCTGCTCGACCGGGACATTACGGCCATCGATCCGGTGGATATTCCGAATACACAGGTGCTGGTGACGGTCGCTGGCGGGCAGGTGGTGTACCGGGCGCCCTGAGGGGACACCCTGCCCCGCCCAGCTTTCTCCCCTTCCATGGGGGAGGTATCTTCCGTCAGCCGGTCGTTCCCGGTCACTTTCCGTCTCCACCGAGGGTGATACCCTGATGGCCACACGCACCTCGGCGCCTGCCAAGAGCGCACCGTCGTCCCGCCTCGACAAGGCGGAACTCCTCGAGATGTGCCGCCTGATTCTGCTGTCCCGGCGGATCGACGATCGCGAAATCCAGCTCAAGCGCCAGAACAAGATCTTCTTCCAGATTTCGGGCGCCGGACACGAGGCGGTCCTGGTGGCCGCCTCCCAGGTGTTCCGGCCCGCCTACGACTGGTTCTACACCTACTACCGGGACCGGGCCCTCTGCCTCGGCCTCGGCATGACCGCCACCGAGCAGCTCCTCTCCGCCGTCGGTGCCGCCGACGACCCGAACTCCGGCGGCCGACAGATGCCCTCCCACTGGGGGCACAAGGAGTTGAACATCGTCTCCGCCTCCAGCCCGACTGGCACCCAGTTCCTGCAGGCCGTCGGCTGTGCGGAGGCGTGGCTGCGGTCCACCCAGACGCCGGGCATCGACACGCCGGAAACGCCCTACCACGGCGACGAAGTCGTCTTCTGCTCGACCGGCGACGGCACCACCAGCCAGGGCGAGTTCTGGGAGTCGATGAACACCGCCTGCAACCTCAAGCTGCCGGTGGTCTATCTCGTCGAGGACAACGGGTACGCCATCTCCACCCCGGTGGAAGTCAACACCGCCGGCGGCTCCGTCTCCAAGCTGCTGGCCGGTTTCCCGGGGCTCTACATCCAGGAAGTGGACGGTTGCGACATCCTGGCCTCCTACGACGCACTCACCCGGGCGGTCGAGTACAGCCGGCAGCGGAAGGGCCCGGCGCTGGTGCATGCGCACGTCATCCGGCCCTACAGCCACTCGCTCTCGGATGACGAGGTCAACTACCGGACCGCGGCCGAGCGGGAAAAGGATGCCGAGCGGGATCCGGTCACGACCTTCCCGCGGTGGCTGGTGGCGCAGGGGATCGCTTCCGAGGCGGAAATCGAGAAGATCCGCACCGGGGTGGCCGAGGAGGTCGACGTCGCCACCGACACGGCGCTTGCCTCGCCGCAGCCGGGCACCGACACCATCTACGACTTCGTGTACTCACCGGATGTGGACCCGACCTCGGAACAGTTCGACACCGAGGATGATCCCCAGTTCACCGGTGAGCCGACCACGATGGTCGATTTGATTAACGGCTGCCTCAAGGACGAGATGACGCGGGACCCCCGCATCGTCGTCTTCGGCCAGGACGTGGCCGACGTGAGCCGCGAGGTCTACCTCGGCGACGTCAAGGGCAAGGGCGGGGTGTTCAAGGTGACGTGGGGGCTGCAGAAGATGTTTGGCAGCGACCGGGTCTACAATTCGCCGCTGGCGGAAGCGAACATCGTGGGCCGCGCCATCGGGATGGCCACCCGCGGCATGAAGCCGGTGGTCGAGATCCAGTTCTTCGACTACATCTGGACCGCCTACATGCAGCTCCGCGACGAGCTGGCGCTGATGCGGTGGCGGTCGAACAATCACTTCAGCGCCCCGGTGGTTGTTCGCGTCACCTACGGCGGCTACCTCAAGGGCGGGTCGATCTATCACTCCCAGACCGGCGCGGCCATCTTCACCGGCGTGCCGGGCCTCCGGGTGGTGTGCCCGTCGACGGCGCTCGACGCCAACGGCCTCCTGCGCACCGCCATCCGGAGCGAGGATCCGGTGCTCTTCCTCGAGCACAAACACCTCTATCGCCAGACCTACAACAAGGCGCCCAATCCCGGCCCCAACTTCATGATCCCCTTCGGCAAGGCGAAGGTGGTCCGCGAGGGGTCGGATGTCACCGTGGTCACGTACGGTGCGGTGGTGCAGCGGGCGGTAGTGGCGGCCAAGGCGCTGGAGGAGTCGGAGGGGGTGAGTGTGGAGGTGATCGACCTGCGCACGCTGAACCCCGTGGACTGGGAGACGATCTACGCCTCGGTCCGCAAGACCAACCGTGTCATCGTGGCCTACGAGGACTCGCTGTCGTGGGGCTATGGCTCCGAAATCGCCGCGCGCATCGCCGACGAGGCGTTCGCCTGGCTCGATGCGCCGGTACGCCGGGTGGCGGCCACCGACACCTTCGTCGCGTACGCGCCCGAACTCGAGGACGTGATTCTTCCCCAGGTGGAATCGCTGCGCCAGGCGATGGCGTCCATCGCCGCCTTCTAGAGAGCTAAGGGAACAGTATGACTATGACATGTGGACAGTGGGGTCGCTTGACAGTCTTTGCCGTGCTGGCGCTGGCCGTGCCGCGGCTCGCCTCGGCCCAGGACACTTCCGAATACAAGAACCACCTCTATGACAAGCTGCAGGTGGGCGTGTCCTTCACCACGGTCCTGAACAACTCGGACGTCCGGGTGGACGGCACGTCCGGAAACATCGGGACCAACATCAACTTCAGGGATCTCCTCGGCCTCTCGGGAAGCACCGTGCAGCCCGCCATCGTCGTCGGCTGGAAACCCGGCCGCAAGACGGAGCTGGATCTTGGCTACCAGTTTCTGAACCAGAGCGGCAGCCGGGCGTTTTCCGATTCGCTGGTCATCGGCGACAACCAGCTCTTCGGGGACATCGACCTGAACACGGAGCTCGGCGCGGACAACGCGACGCTGCAGTTCAAGTATTCCCTCTTGGCCAAGGAGCGCCACAACATCGGCCTCGCCATCGGGCTGGGGGCCATCTTCTTCAGCGCGAAATTCACCGGCTCCGTCGCCGGCAGCTGCGTCGGCGTCGCCTGCGACAGCACGGCCGCGGGGGAGTATGATGTGAACATCGATGAGAAGCTCACCGGCCCGACCGCCTCGATCGGCGCGTTCGGCAACTGGAGGCTGGGCGACCGCTGGTACGTGGGGGGAGACGCCCGCGGGCTGGGCGCCCGGGTCGACCGCTTCGATGTGTCCATCTTCGAGGCGGATGCGAACGTCCGGTACTACCTCTCCAACCGCTGGGGGATGGGGCTCGGCTGGTACTACACCAACGTGACCGTCAACGTGGGCGCCAAGTCGGACAATGCGGCCGCGAAAGACCTGGTCGGCAAGCTGGCGTACGCGTACACCAGCCTGCGCCTCGGCGTCATCGCCGCCTTCTAGGGCTCGATCGCTTCCTTCACTTCGCTCGCCGCGGCGATGGCACCGTCCACGTCGCGGCTGAGCGCCCGGGCCTGCTGGGTGGCGTTGGTCAGGTCGCCCAGCACTGCCCCCACGCCCGCCGACTTCAGCCGCAGCAGGTCGAATCGGACGTTCTGCATCGCCAGGATGCACGACTCCAGGTTGGCCGACACCTGGTCCCGCCGGCTCCGCAGTTCCGTCAGCTGATTCTTCTGCCGCTCCAGCAGCGCGATGCGACGGGCCCGCTCCTCGTCGTCGGGCTCCCGCATGATGGCCGCGATCCGGTCCTCGACCCGGCTGAATCCGCCGGTCTCGAGGTTGGTGTCCATGGCGTGGAGCGTCTTCCCGAGATCCGTGGCCCGGGCGAAGAGGGCGTCGGCCGTCTGGATCACTTCCGGCAGCATCTTCTTGTCTGACGCCGGCAGCCGCTCCATGAGGCCCAGGATCGCGACCCGGTCGCGATACAGCTGCTGGATCTGCGGGAGCGCCAGCCCGTAGTCTCCCGCGGTGGGGGAGGGGAGGAGGCGCGGCAGCTTCCCGCCGCTGGAGGTCAGCTTGGTTTCGGCCGAATCATGCGCCGCCGGGCGACTCAACACATCCCGCCAGCTGTATCCAGACTGCCAGAGGGTGGCATAGCTGCGGAGCAGCGGAATGCCCATGCCGCCGATGACGAACAGGCACCAGGGATTGCCGATGCCGGTGGCCAGATTGATCAGGAAACACCCGCCGCCCACGGCGGCCCAGCGGGCAAAGATTGCACGCGTCTTCTGCACAATCTCTGGCTCGCCGGTGTCGACCGGCGGGCGGATCTTGTCGTCCTTCTCCGCGTCCCACCGGGACTTCCGGTCGGGGCGCAGCGATCGACCGTCCCGGCGCGCCAGTCCCCGCTCGCTCCGCCGCGCCGGAAGCGAACCGGCAAGCGGCCGCAGGGGGCGTTCCGCCGTGGCACCTCGGCTCGGAGCGGTTCGACGTGTCGACTGTCCCGCCTTCCAGCTGGTCCCGGTCGGCCGATACCCTGTGACCGTTCGCGTCTCCAGGGCCCGCCGCAGAGCGTCCGCCGTGGGCCACCGGTTTTCCGGGTCCTTCTCGAGGCACCGGCTGATGGCCAGGGCAAGATCTTCTGGAATGTCGGGCCGCTTCAGGGTCACCATCGGTGCCGGCTCCGTGATCTGCTTCATCAGGATGCCCGCCACGGTCGGTGCCTGGAACGGCAGTTCGCCGGTCACCATCTGGTAGGCCACGATCCCGAGGCTGTACACGTCGGAGCGCCCGTCGATTTCCCGTTCCCCGGCCGCCTGCTCGGGGCTCATGTAGGCGGGCGTGCCGATGGCCACCCCGGCGCCGGTGAGCGTCGCCCCGGAGCCCGCGGCGGACAGGGCCTTGGCGATGCCGAAGTCGGTCACCATGACCCGGCCGCGCGTTCCCTCGAGCAGGATGTTGTCGGGCTTGATGTCGCGATGCACCACCGAGAAGGCATGGGCGGCGCTGAGGGCATCCGCCGTTTCCTTCATGATGCGCCGAACCTCCTCCGCGGGGAGCTGACCGCGCCGCTTGATCCGGGCGCCGAGCGACTCGCCGTCGACCAGGCCCATGACGAAATAGACCAGGCCGCCGCCTTCGTCGACGCCGTGAATCGGGACGATGTGCGGATGGGAGAGTCGGGCGGCGGTCTGCGCCTCGCGCATGAATCGCTGCCGGATTTCATCCTGAAATGCGAGCTCGGGTGGCAGGACCTTGATGGCGACGCGGCGCTGCAGCCGCTCGTCGCGAGCGCGATAAACGACACCCATGCCACCCCGTCCGATCTCGCCCTCGATCGTATAGGCGTCTCCCAGTGCCTGACCCAGGCGGGAGGCGAGAGGTGTTTCCTCAGGTGCTTTCATCGCAGCTCAAGTCCTCGCGAAGGGAGAGGGGTCCCTCAGTTCATCGGGAACACAACAATCTGTCGCCCTTCCATCGATAGGGCAACAATTGCGACGGTTCAGCCTCCACCCGGTCAGCGGCGCCGGAGGCCTGTCGCTTTGGCAGGGCACGAGGGCGGCCAGCCCTCCTTTGTTCCGTATTGCACCCGCGAGGCCCATACGGAGGAAGGTTCGAAAGAGATTCCGCCGCTTTCGGATGGCACAGGGGGTGCATTCTCGGTACTATCTGAGAGTTCTGACTGCCATTTTCGCCCTCCGAGCTGGAGGGATGTGAGGAATACCGATGACCGAACGCCTGACCATTCCAGTCCTGCCCCTGCGAGACGTGGTTCTCTTTCCGGGTGTCACCGCGCCCATCGGGGCCGGTCGCCCGGGGACGCTGCGCGCCATCGAAGCCGCCCTGGCGACACCCGAGAAGCTGGTCTTTGCCGTGTCCCAGCGCGAGAACGTCGAGCAGGTGAGCCCGGAAAATCTCTACACCATCGGCACGATCGCGAAGATCGGCCAGCTGCAGCGCGGCCTGGCCGGGATGCAGCTGCTCCTGCACGGCGAACGACGCGGCATCGCCATGCACGTGGTCGAGAAGGACGGCTACCTCCAGGCGGTTGTGCGGGACGCCGAGGAACTTGCCCCGCTCGATCCGGAAGATCCGGCGTTCCTGGCGCTGCATCGCGAGGCGCGCAGCCGTGCCGCCGAATTGGGCCAGAAGTCCGGCCTGCCGGAGGAGGTCATTCAGCAGGTGCTCGCCGGCGTCCACGACGCGGCGCGGTTCTCCGACCTCGTGTCCGGCTACGTCGATATCACCCCCGTTCAGCGCCAGACCCTGCTGGAGACGCTCTCGGTCGAGGATCGTCTCCGCCGCCTGCTCGTCCACATCCAGCGCCAGATCGGCCTGGTCGACGCGCAGGAGGACATCAAGTCGCAGGTGCAGGAAGAGCTCGGCGAGCGCCAGCGGGAGATGTTCCTTCGCGAGCAGCTGAAGACCATCCGCCGCGAACTTGGCGAGGACGACGAGTCCGACGACCTCGAGGAGCTGCGCACCAAGCTTGCCGCCCTGGAGCTGCCCGACGCCGCCCGGCGCGAGGTCGACCGCGAGCTCGGCCGGCTCGGCCGCATTGCCCGGGAGTCGATGGAGTCCCAGGTCATCCGGACCTACCTCGAGACGATTCTGGAGCTGCCCTGGTCGGCTCGCAGCGACGAGCACCTCGACCTCGCCGAGGCCCAGCGCATCCTCGACGAAGACCACTACGCCCTCGGCGATGTGAAGGACCGGGTACTGGAATTCCTCGCTGTCCGGCAGTTGCGCGGCAGTGAGACCCGCGTACGCGAGGAGGCGGGGCAGGGGGGCAGCGGGGCGGGCGCGGACGGCCCCGCCGCCCCGCTGACAACGGCCCCGCCTCGCGGCGACGCCGCGAAAGGCCCCATCCTCCTCTTCGTCGGGCCGCCGGGCGTCGGCAAGACCTCCGTGGCCAAGTCGATCGCCCGTGCCATGGGTCGCGAGTACATCCGCATCTCCCTCGGCGGCGCGCGGGACGAGGCCGACATCCGCGGCCACCGGCGCACCTACGTCGGGGCCATGACGGGGCGCATTCTCAACGGCATGCGGCAAGCCGGCACCCGGAACCCGGTCTTCCTCCTCGACGAAGTCGACAAGCTGAGCGTCTCGTTCCAGGGCGATCCGGCGGCCGCGCTCCTCGAGGTCCTCGATCCCGCGCAGAACGACTCGTTCGTCGATCACTATCTCGGCGTGCCGTTCGACCTGAGCGAGGTGCTCTTCATCGCCACGGCCAACTTCCCGCAGAACATCCCGGCGCCGCTGCTCGACCGGATGGAGACGGTGGAGTTCAGCGGGTACACCGAGCGGGAAAAGGTCGTCATCGCGCGCAACTTCCTGATCCCGCGCCAGCTGAAGGAGAACGGGCTCTCGAGCGAGCAGATCGAGCTCACCGACGGCGCCCTGCAGGAAGTCATCTCGAGCTACACCCGCGAGGCGGGCGTCCGGCAGCTGGAGCGTGAACTCGGGAAACTCTCCCGGAAGGTGGCGCGCCGGATTGCCGCGAAGGAAGTCGAGCGGATCACGGTGGATCAGAAGGTGGTCGACGACCTGCTCGGCCGTCCCCGGGTGTTCCCCGAGCACGCCGCCCGGGAGGACCAGGTCGGCGTCGCCACAGGGATGTACTACTCGTCCACCGGCGGCGACATCATGTTCGTCGAGGCCTCCACCATGCGCGGCAAGGGGGAACTGACCCTGACCGGGCAACTCGGCGATGTCATGAAGGAGTCGGCGCGTGCCGCGTGGACCTACGCCCGCTCACACGCCGCCGGCCTGCACATCAAGGAGGACATGTTCGACCGGGACCTCCATATCCACGTCCCCGCCGGCGCCATTCCCAAGGACGGGCCGTCCGCCGGCGTCACCATGGCCACCGCGCTTGTGTCGGCGATGTCCGGCCGGCCGGTGCGCAACGACATCGCGATGACGGGCGAGATCACCCTGCGCGGCCACGTGCTGCCGATTGGCGGTGTGAAGGAGAAGGTCCTGGGGGCGGTTCGGGCGGGCATCACGAAAATCGTCCTGCCCCGCAAGAACGAACCGGATCTTGAGGATCTGCCGGAGGAAGTGCGGAAGTTGCTCGAGGTGTATCCGGTCGACAGCCTCGGGGAGGTCCTGGCGCTGACGCTGCGTGGGGCGTCGCTGCGCGAAGGACGCCTGCTCTTCGGCGACGAGAACCCGCGCGATGTCGCCCCGCTGGTGGAGCGGTTCGCGCACTAGCCCGCTACGGCGCGCTCCCGCCGTTGAAGGCGTCCGCAATCTCCTGGATCCCTGCCTGGACTTCCGCCAGCCGGGCGGGGGTCCAGTGGGGTTCGCTCCGGAGCAGACGCTCGAGTTCCCGCGCCGTGGTGCTCACCTGGGGAAATCCGTAGGCCCCGCCCGATCCGGCCAGGCGGTGGAAGAGCACCGTCAGGTCGGTTTCCGCCCCATCCTCCCCCGCCGCGAGTGCGGCCAGTCCCCGCTGCAGCTCGGCGATGCGCGCCGGGCTTTCCGCGTGGTACTCCCGCCGCAATTGCCTGAGTGCTTCCGCCACCGGATCGCTCACGGTGCCGTCCCGAATCGCTCGAACGCAAGCACCGCGGCCGCGACAAATGCAGGCGCCGTGCTCCAGTGGCCAAGCACCTCGGCACCGACCCGCGCCGCCATCACCGCGCTCTTGTCGTCCACCACCGCCACGAGCGGCTGCCCAGGCCACTTGTGCCCCGGATGGGCGGCGGTGACCGTTGCGAAGGGCAGCTCCACCGGCTCGAGGGAGCGGAGGTCGAGCGCCACCCCCGAGGCTGCCGCCTTCCGGAGCGCCGGCGTCAGGATCGGGTAGGCGTCCGCCGGGGCGAGCAGCCGCACTGAATCAGTGGCGCGACCGACGTCGTGGGCAATCAGCTGCAACGACCCGCGCGCCGACTCGATCTCGACAAGGGTGGGTGAGTCCGGGACGGTGATCTCCTCGAGGTGCTCCCGGAGGGCGTCGAGTGCCTGTCCATGCTCACTTGCGATTCGGGCGACGAGCGCCGTGGGGGCCTCAGGGCGGTACCGTTTCGGCCGCGTGCCATCCACCCGGGCCGCCCCCTTGCTCACCAGGCCCTCGAGCGCGCTGTAGGCGTTGGCCCGCGCCAGGCTCGCCGCCCGGGCAATTCCGTATCCTGTTCCCGGGCCTGTTGTTAGGAGGACCTGGTAGACGAGGCTCTCCGTTGGCGTGAAGCCGAACGGCGTCAGATTGAGGGTGCGCATAGGGGGTAGTATGGGATGAAACTACGCCAGCGACAAGGGGTAGGGGCGCGGTGTGCCGCGCCCCTACCCCTTGAGCTCAATTCTCGCGCTACCTTCGGCCTCCCCGCCTCCCCGCCTCCCTGTAGTTACACCATCTCCAATTCCCATCCGAGCTGCTTGGCGATCAGCGCCAGCCGGAAGGTGAGGTCCACCTGTCGAGACTCCGCCGTCTTGGTCTCCGTGGCGAGCGGGAACATGTGGTACGCGATCCGGTTGGTGCCCTTCGGGAGGCTCCGGAGTCCCTTGGGATGCCAGACGCCGGTGTCATCGCAGTCTTTCAGGAGCCGGCCGAGGACCTTGGTGGCGACCGGCGCGGTGTGAAGGGCACCAATCCGCGCGAGGAGTTCGATGTAGTGCAGCGCAAGCGGGACGTCCTTCGCAACGCCCTTGCCGTCGGCCTCGATCGGGTCGCCCAGGAGGAGATGTTGGGGCTTGAAGGTCTTCTTCCCGACATGGAGCCAGTAGGACTTCTTGGGTGCTGGCTGGGCCAGGTAAGTCCCCAGGCGTTCGGTGAACCCGGCCCGCTCCCGCTGCAGCGACGGCATCGCCGCCACCATCGCCACAGAGTACCAGCTCGGCGGGTACGCCTCCGGGTGCAGGATCGTCTTGCTCCCTGCCTTGACGAAGGGCTTCTCGGAGAGCGGGCTGCGGAGGAACTGCGAAACCGCGCTCGCCACCTTGTGGGCGGATCCGCGGAGCCGCGGATCTTCGATGTGCCCCGCCTCGGCCAGCGCGGCACAGGATGCCTCGCGGATGACCCACCGGGCCCACGACTCGGCGTGGGCGTCGCCGGCGGCCATCTTCTTGAACTCGAAGAGCAGGGCAGGGTCGTCGTCCCGCGAGAGCAGCCGGAAGAGAAGCCGGTCTGCCAGCTTGAACGGGCGCCCCGTGAGCGGAAATCCCATCTGGAGCAGCCGGCGATACTGCGGGATGGTGCCGACATCCTTGATGCCGGTCGTCTTCGAGGGGGCCAGCCCGAGCAGGTTGCCGGCCCAGACACCGTTGTCCTTCTGCTTCTTGACGACGGCCACGACCGGCTTGGAGACGAGCACTGCTTCCCGGGCCGCTTCGAGGGCGGCGGGGTCGACGGTGCCGGCGGGCGCCAGCTCCTCGAGTGCACGAAGCCGGATGATTTCGCCGCCATGCTCCAGCAGCCATGTGAGCGGGACGCGGTGCTGCGTTGGGAGTTCCAGAGGGGCTCCTGGTCGGAGAAATTCCTGGGAGGAACGCCCGCGAAACTACACCGAATGCCCTACGAGGTCTAGTGGGTGGGAGGTGAGTGCTCGCCTGATTCCGGCGCTACGAGTTAGCGCAACGCAAGTAATAAGAAAGACTTACAACAAAGAATCCGGCGTCCATGTGAGGCCGCCGGATTCTTGATATTACTGTCGTAATGTCGTGATAGTGATGCGATGCTGTACTATCACTACTTCGTATTCGTAGGTTGGACGCGTGCTTCGCCGGCCGCGCGAAATTCGGAATCCACATCCCACACCGGTTGTGCCGAGGCGTCGGCGGCATAGACCGCCGTGCGGAGGCCGACCCGGGTTTCCACCACGGCGCCATCCAGGGAATACCAGGGGCCCCATTCATCCTGGGGTCGATGATAGCGCTGCGTGTTGTACTCCTCCTTGACCCGCTGCGCGTAGTCCTTCGGCTTGCCCACGAAATCGCTCCCCGGCTCGAAGGAGAGGGCTGGGATGCCCGCCCTCGCAAAGGGGAAGTTGTCGGATCGGAAGAAGGAGCCCCGGAACATCCCGGCAGAATCCTCGGTGACCCGCAAGCCCTCCAGGCGCGCGGCGGCTTGCATCGCGCCAAGAAGCGACGATTGATCGGAGCCGGTGGCGGCAATGTCCCGCGCGCGGCCGTAGAGGTTGGCGCCGTCGAAATTGAGCATCGCCGCCACGTTGCGGAGGGGCATGAAGGGACGGTCGATCATCGCCTGGGAGCCGAGGAGCCCCGACTCCTCGCCGCCGAACGCCGCGAACACGATCGAACGCTTGCCCGCGAAGTCCGTTCGGTTCATCGCCTCCGCGATGGCGAGCATCTCGCCGACGCCAGCCGCGTTGTCTCGCGCGCCGTTGTAGATCGAGTCGCCGTCGACCGGCTTGCCGATGCCAAGGTGGTCATAGTGCGCGCCGAGCACCACGACCTCGGCGGCCAGCGGTCCGCCGGTCCCTGGCAGGCGGCCGAGCACGTTGTAGGTGGCGGTGCGGGTCATCGGCGCCCGCACGGAGGCCACCACACGGGTCGGCAGCTCATAGCCGACGAACCCCTTCTTTCCCGCCCGGGTCATCTCGTCGGACAGCACCTTCCCCGCCGCCTTGAAGGCGTCGGCCATCGGTTCCTGCTGGACCCATCCGGCCACCAGGAGCGACGTCGGCGCGGTCTCCAGACGGACCTGGGGTCCGCTGAAGCTCCCCTCCACGACTGCCCATGGATAGGTCGCACTTTCGGTGGTGTGGATCAGGAGCACACCGGCGGCGCCCTGGCGCGCCGCTTCCTCGTACTTGTAGGTCCAGCGCGCGTAGTAGGTCAGCACCTTCCCCTTGAATGTCGTTGAGTCGTGGAGGCCGGGGTCGTTGACCATGACCGCCACGACCTTCCCCTTCACGTCGACCCCGGCGTAGTCGTCCCACCCGTACTCCGGCGCCACGATGCCGTGCCCGACGAACACCAGCGGGGCGTCGATGGTCACCAGGGAATCCCACCGCATCGGCTCGAGGACAAAGTCGGTCGCGTACGTCAGCGCGGTGTTGCCGAGGGCGAGTGTCGGCTCCGGCGTGAAGGAGACGACCGGCACCTTGAAGAAATAGGTGCTGTCGTCGCCGGCCGGCTCAAGGCCGAGCCGGATGTACTGCGCGGCGATATAGCGCGCGGCCAGGTCGCCGCCACGCGTGCCGGCGCCGCGTCCTTCGAGGGCGTCGCTGGCGAGGAAGTCGATGTGGGCGCGGATGACGTCGGCCGACACCGCTCGCGCGGCCTTGTCCACCGCCGTTTGCGCTTGCGCGGCACCCGCGGGGAGGAGAAAGAGGGACGCAAGGAGCACGGTCAGTCGTCGCATGGAGTCCACGTGGGTTGGAGATGGGAAAGGCCGGTCCGTGATCAGGAGGACTCGCTGAGCGCGGTTACGGCTGGTCGCATTCCAGCAGGTAGAGGGTTCCGCGGCTGGTTGAACTCGACTCGCTGGTCAGCAGCAGCCGGTGTTGATCCAGCCAGGTGATCCCCTCGCCCTGTGGCTCGACGAGGCCGAAGAAGCACTCCCGCCCCTCGTCGGGGGTGAGGTGTCCTCCCGGCCCGACCCGGAAGAAGAAGACGGCGGAGTAGGTGCGTACCGCCACGCGCTGGCCGTCCGGGGAGAGCGCCGCATCGCTGACCCAGTGCCCGATGCTGATGTCGGGCGTGATGGGGAGCGAGTCCACAAACTCGGGCACGGCGGCGCCGCCGGCGGCCCAGGCGCTTGCGGGAAGCCGGAAGAGGAGAATGCCCTTGGACCGCCCCTTCGACACGAAATAGATGTCCCCCGAGGCGTCGGCATAGATGGCCTCGATGTCGTGCGGCCCGTCGGGGTACGTGAGGCTGAGTGTATCGGCCGGCGCGGTCACGCCCAATTCCCCCGGATGCAGGCTCGCGACCTGCGGTTCGGGCACCCGGTACAGCATGACGCTCGGCCGGGTCTCCGGGTTGTCGCCGATGTCCCCCACGACCAGGCAGGTGCCGGCCGGGCAGGGGGAGATGGTCAGTGTCTCCCAATCGAAGTTCTTCGCTCCGGCGACCCGAAAGGTGCCGAGTGCGCCTCCCGCGGTATCGAAGGCAAAGAGCCAGGGCGCATTGCCGGAATCGTTCAGGGTCCAGATGACCCCGGGCTGGGTCCGGCTTGCGGCGGCGGCGGATGCCTCGGACAGGGTCGTGTCCGCAAAGGTGCCCAGCTGCACGAGGCGGGTGGGCGGGGCCGGTGTCCAGGGCGACTGTGCAGCGGCCGGCGTCGCCACGAGGGCGGCGAGGATCAGTTGGGTCAGGGGGGGGAGGGGACGCATGGCTGTATTCTACTCCGCCATCCTCCCTTCGCAAACAATCCTTGCTCCGGCCCACCCGCTCGGGCATTTTGAATGCAACCAGGAGAATGCCCGCCCATGCTCGAAAGTCTCAAGTCGCGCCCGATCACGAAGCTGCCCGACGCCATCACCTTCGATGGCCGCATCCTGTACCTCACCGTGGACCCGGCGCTCGTCCGGAGCCAGCTCGACGGCACCGACCTCGAGTGGACGCCGGCCATCGCGCTGCGGGACGACATCTCGACCGACGAGATCACCCCGGCCTACATCTGTTACTACTACGACCAGACCCTGGGGGACTTTCCCTACCTTGGCCTCAAGTGCGGGGAGGAGTTTCCGATCACTCGCGGCTCGGTGCGGCAGGGGGGCTTTGTCGCCTCGGTCAGCGGCAAGCGCCGGGGGAAGGGCTCGAGCCGGGAGCAATCCCCCTATGCGGAACTGATGGCCGGAATCAAGCTGGTGGTGGCCGAGAACATCGAGCGGATCTACCGGGAAAACTGCCAGAACCTCGGCGTGTTCACGAGCACCGACTTCTCGGTGCTCGACCGGGTGCGCCGCGGCGAGCCGATTCCGCTGACGGTGTTCACCGACGGGGAAGGAGGCATCACCCGGGGCATCATCGAGCACGGGGGCCTCTTCCAGTACAACGTGGCGCGCCTCCAGGGAAAGGTGCGCGTGCCGGATGTCACCACGAAGCAGCGGCCGATGACGCTCGCCGAAAAGGTGCTCGCTCGCCGCTGGGTGACCGACCTCTCCGGCAATCGCGTCGGCGTGCCGTACGTCAAGCCGGGCGACGAGGGCTTCGTCCGCACCGACATCCGCTTCAGCCACGAGTACGTGACCCCGATGGCCGCCATCTTCTGGCGCGACTTTGTCGGTGCCGACGAGAAGGTGGTGGACCCGGAGTCGATCTTCTTCTTCCGTGACCACCTGACCTTCCTCGAACTGGCAATGACCGACGCCCGCAAGGCGGAGGGGTTGCTCGACGTGGCGCTCGAGTTGAAGAAGAAGCAGGAGGAGTTCTCCGAGGAACAGGGCATCAAGCTCTACGGCGAACTGCCCCGGACGGCGCTGAACAGCATCGTCCAGGGGTCGGAAGCGATCTGCCACTCCAAGATGCTGGAGCGGCACGTGCTGCCGGGCCAGGTGGTCATCGGGAGCGACAGTCACACGCCGCACAGCGGCGCGGTGGGGTGCGTGGCGTTCGGCGTCGGCACCACCGCCATCTTCAACTCCTGGCTGACCAAGGACGTCCGCCTGAAGGTGCCGGCGTCGGTCCTGATCCGCGTCAACGGGACCAAGCCGGCCAACGTGACGGCCAAGGACTTCATGCTGCAGATCCTGCGGCAGCCCTACGTGAAGAGTGGGCGGGCCATCGGGAAGATCGTCGAGTACGCCGGCGAGGCCGTCCAGGCGCTGTCAATCGATGAGCGCGCGACGATGACCAACATGGCGGCCGAGGTGGGGGCGTTTACCGGCATCATCGCGCCGGACGCGGTGACGGTGGACTATCTCGTGCGCGAGCGCGGGCTGCCGCGCGCCGAGGTCGAGGCGATGCTTGACGGCCTCTTCTCCGATCCCGACGCGGAATATGAGGAAGTGATCGACATCGACGCGTCCGCGCTCGAGCCGATGATTGCGCTGCCCGGCGATCCGGGGAATGGCCAGTTCATCCGGGAGCTCGGCGAGCAGGTCAGGCTGGATATCGCGTATGCGGGGAGCTGCACGGCGGGCAAGAAGGAAGACATGGACATGTACGCCGCGGTGTTGCGCGAGGCCGCCGAGGCCGGCGAACGCGTCCATCCCGACGTCCGGTTCTACATCCAGTTCGGCAGCCAGGACGTCAAGCGGTACGCGGAGGAGCAGGGGTACGTGCAGATCTTCGAGGCGGTGGGCGCGGAAATCATCGAACCATCCTGCGGGGCCTGCATCAACGCGGGGCCCGGGGTGAGTTACGACCGCAAGACCGTCACGGTCAGCGCCATCAACCGCAACTTCCCGGGGCGGTCCGGTCCCGGCCAGCTCTACCTGGCCAGCCCCTACACCACGGCGGCGAGCGCGCTCGCCGGTTACATCACCGGCTGGGAGCCCAGGGCCAGTTTGGCGGGCACCAGCCCCGATTCCCGGTAGTCGCTGCGGGGGTTCCACAGCACCCAGCTGTCGATCCCCACGTCCGCGGCGGCCTGGATTTGCGCGCGGACGTGCTCGCCGGTGTATCGGGGCGCGCCGAGGGTGAACGCCTGCAGGTAGGGCCGGATGCTGGCCGGCTTCTCGAGCAGGGCACTCCGCTTCAGCCCGTCCTCCAGCGCGCGTCGGACCACGAGATACGGTTCGGCGTTCGGCGTCTGGGTCCCGTACATTCCCGGCGCATAGTGACTTGGGTACACCATCGGCAGCACCACGTCCGACAATCCCACCAGATCTTCCCAGACCTGCCCGATGCCCATGTCGCCCGTCATGACCGTCGTCATCCCGAAGACATCGAGGGTCACCGGCACGTCGAAGGGCTGCATCCGCTCCCGCAGGAGGGTCAGGTTGCGCCGCACCCCCGCGCGCGTGGTTTCACCCGCCCGGCGCGCGGGAAAGACGGCGCTCGCCATCCGGCTCCGGGGCTCGTCCGGAAACCGGACGTAGTCGAACTGCACCTCCGCAAATCCCATCTTCACCGCCTCCGCGGCGAGCTGGGCGGCGTAGATCCAGACCGAGTCATTGAAGGCGTCCACCCACGCGGTGCCGCGCCGGTCGCGCCAGAGTCCGCCCTCGACGTTCTGGATGGCCCATGCCGGTTTGCCCACGGCCAGCAGCGGATCCTTCGCGACCACGATGCGCGCGATGGGATAGATGCCGTGCGCCAGCAACTCACGCACTCGCGCCTCGGTGTCCCGGGCGCGCAATTCCTTGTTGGCACCGATCGCGATGGCGGTCGGCACGCTGGAGGGGTAGGTGAGGTAGCCGGTGTCATCCTTCAGGTCGATGACCAGGGCGTTGACCTCGGTCTCGTCGGCGAGTCGGACCAATTCGTGGAACCGGTTGCCCCCGAAGGCCCAGGCGTTGACGTACAACGCGCGCACATGGTCCGGCTGTCGGACCAGCGGCGGACTCGGCCAGGGGGAATGGAGATGCGAGGGCAGCGGCGGGAGCGGGGCCAGAAAGTCGACGCCGTAGGAGGCCGGCAATTCCCGATGCCACCGCCCATCCTGGGCGGCGGCAGGGGTGCCGAGTATTGCACTCAGTGCGATGATGATGCCGATGCCTGAACCGCGCACAAGGACGCTCCGGCCCCGGGGGGCCATTGCAGGACGCCAGTGGTCGTGCAGGGGGTCAGGGCGGGGGCGGGAGCTAGGTGCCGATGATCCTGATCTCGGTCCGGCGGTTCTGGGCGGGAGCCGCGTCGGGATTGGACTCCGTAGAACCTGCGCCGCGCGCCTGCATCTGCCGAGGGCTGACGCCCTTGCTGAGCAGGAAGTTCCTGACGGCATCGGCGCGTGCCGCGGAGAGCTGGATGTTGGCCGGCTCGGAGGAGGCGTCGTCGGCATGGCCGACGATCTCCACCACGAGCCGCTGGTCGGCTCTGAGAACGCCGATCACCGAGTCCAGCACGGGCAGTGCAGCACCGCCGATGGTGCTGCTCTGGGGGGCAAACGCCGTGCCGGGGACCGTCCAGGGCCCCGGCGTGGGCGCCGACGGCGCGGCGGCAGCGCCCGCGGCGGCGGCGGCACCTGCGGGCGGGGGTGTGGCTGAGGGGGGGCATCCAAAACTGTTGACCGTCTCGCCCGCCGGGGTGGTCGGGCACTGGTCGATCCCGTCAGGCACCTTGTCGTTGTCCGAGTCGCCGGGACATCCCAATGCGTCCACCGTCGCGCCGGCCGGCGTGGCGGGGCAGCGATCGAGTCCATCGGACACGCCGTCGGCATCCGCATCGGTGGGGCAGCCAGTCGCGTCGACCTGCGAGCCCGCCGGCGTGTCCGGGCACTGATCCACGCCGTCCACCACGCCGTCCTTGTCGGAATCGCTGGGGCAGCCGGCGGCATCCACGGTCGCCCCGGCGGGGGTGTTCGGGCAGCGGTCGAGTCCGTCGGGCACGCCGTCGCCGTCGGTGTCGGAGGGACACCCCTGCTTGTTGACGATCGCCCCCATGGGCGTATCGGGGCACTTGTCCTTCCGGTCGAACACGCCATCTCGGTCGGTGTCGATCAGCGGACGGCTGCCGACCATGAAGGCCAGGCCCAGGCTCCCGACAATATTGGCGAAGGACGGGGTGTAGCTGACGCTCTGGTAGTCGAGTCCACCGCGGAGCATGATCGTCGGCGACAGTGCCGCCCGGAATCCGCCGCCGACGACCAAGTCAGACGCCGTGCCACAGGGGCCTGACCCCGGCACCGAGACCGTGGGACAGTCGTTGAACTTGGTCGTCCCGATCCCCGCCTTGAGGAAGAGCGAGCTCGACTCGCCTGCCCGGATATTGTAGAGCAGCGAGGCCGTGCCGGTGAGGACGTTGGTGGATGCCCCGTTGGCGGCCTTCGGGTTGGAGGCCAGGCCTTCGAGCTCGATCCCCAGGTTCATCGGCAGCCAGAACCCGATGCGCAGGGCGCCGCCAAAGCCGGGATCGAGGTCGGTGACCGAGGCGAACGACGTGACGGCGCCCGCCGCGCCCAGTTCCAGGAGGTACTGCCGCCGCTGGGCACGGAGCGGCGTGGCGAGGAGGAAGAGCAGGGCCGTGAGCGCCAGGGCGCGAAAGCGGGGAATCGTCATTTGCATCATAGATACGGGCGGAACGGGGGCGGGGCAAGCGCGCCCGGCTTGGAAAGCACCCGGCGCCGCGCTACGATTGACGGATACGTTGGTTGTTCCGTCACTCCGGCCAGGGGAGCTTCCAGTGAAATTCACCATCCAGTTTTGCGTCGTTTGAAACTACCGGCCCCGGGCCGCCAGTTTGGCGGCCGAGCTGGAGCAGGCGTTTCCCGGAGTCGAGGTCGGTCTCATCGACTCCTCCGGGGGCGTGTTTGAAGTGACCATGGACGGTCGCCTCATCTACTCAAAGAAGGCGCTGAAGCGCCACGCCGAACCTGGTGAGGTGCTTCGCCTGGCGCGCGAGGCGCAGGGCTGAGCCGCATGCGCATCGCCATCTCCACCGGCGGCGGGGACGCGCCAGGCCTGAACGCGGTCATTCGCGCCGTGGTCCTGGCGGCGCACCAGCGCGGGTGGCAGTGCTATGGCATCCGGCGCGGCTTCGGTGGACTGCTTGGCAACGACGGCATCATGACGCTCAACAGCACCGCCGTGCGCGGCATCACCCACCTGGGCGGGACAATCCTCGGTACCACCAATCGTGGCAACCCGTTCCGCTGGGCAACCCCGCAGGCGGACGGGTCGCTCACCGAGGTGGACCGATCCGACGACCTGGTCGCCGCCTTCCGCGCCAGCGGGTTCGACGCGCTCGTGTCCATCGGCGGTGACGGCAGCCTGAAGATCGCGCATGACCTCTGGAAACAGGGGCTGCCGGTGGTGGGCGTACCGAAGACGATCGACAACGACGTCGAGGGGACCCTGGTCACCTTCGGATTTGACAGCGCGGTGACGACCGCCACCGAGGCGATCGACAAGCTCCACACCACCGCCGAGAGCCACGACCGGGTGATGGTCGTCGAGTTGATGGGTCGGGACACCGGGTGGATCGCGTTGAACAGTGCCGTCTCGGCGAGCGCCGACGTCGTCCTGGTGCCGGAGATTCCCTTCGAGATTGAGCGGGTGTGCGACGCAATCCGGCTTCGGGAGGCCACCGGACGGCACTACAGCATCGTGGTGGTGGCGGAGGGCGCGCGGCCCAAGGGTGGGGACGCCCTCCTCGTCGAGCGGCGGGCGGCGGGGACGGTGGACCGGCTCGGCGGCATCGGGAGCCGCGTGGCGGCGGCCATCGCCGAGCGGACCGGAAAGGAGACCCGCACCCTGGTGCTCGGGCACCTGCAGCGGGGCGGCAGTCCCACGACGTTCGACCGCCTGCTCGCCCTGCGCTTCGGCACGGCGGCCGTGCGTGCTATTGCCGCCGAGCAGTTCGGCTGCATGGTCGCCTACACGCCGCCGACCATTTCCACCGTTCCCCTGGCCGATGTCATCGGCCGCACCAAGTGCGTCCCGCTCGATTCGGACACAATCCAGACGGCGCGCGACATCGGCATCAGCCTCGGCGACTGAACCGGGCCCGCTCCAGCGCTACCACCCTCCCGCCAGAAAACGCTCCACGATCCGGTGCCCGACCTCGGTGAGGACCGACTCGGGGTGGAATTGCGTGCCCACCACCGGATGCGTGCGATGTCGAACCCCCATGATTTCGCCATCCTCCGCCGTCCCGATCACCTGCAGGTCCTCGGGGAGGGAGGTGCGCTCCAGTGCCAGCGAGTGATAGCGCGTCGCCGTGAAGGGATTCGGAAGCCGGGCGAAGAGTCCGGTCCCATCGTGGGACACGTCTGAGGTCTTGCCGTGCATCGGACGGGCGGCGCGGACGACCCACGCCCCGTAGGCGGCACCAATCGCCTGGTGGCCGAGGCAGACGCCGAGGATCGGGACGGTGGGTCCAAACCGCCGGATGGCTGCGATCGAGATGCCCGCTTCCGCGGGGGTGCACGGTCCCGGGGAGACGATGATGTGCGTCGGCGCCAGTGCGGCGATGTCTTCGACCGTCAGTGCGTCGTTCCGGCGGACCAGTGGCTCCCGGCCGAGTTCACGGACATACCGGGCCAGGTTCCAGACGAAGGAGTCGTAGTTGTCGAGGAGGAGGATCACGCGGCCGTCCCGAACGCGCGCCGGATGCCGGCGGCCTTGTCCAGCGTTTCCTGGAATTCCATCGCGGGGTCCGAATCGGCGACAATGCCGCCCCCGGCGTGGAAGTACGCGCAGCCATCCTGCAACGTGACCGTCCGGATCGCGATACTGCTGTCCATGGCGCCGGTCAGGCCGAGCCAGCCGATCGTGCCGCAGTACACGCCGCGCGCCACCGGCTCGAGCTCGGTCAGGATCTCCATGGCGCGCACCTTCGGCGCCCCGGTGATCGACCCCCCTGGAAACGCGGCGCGGAGCAGGTCGGCCGCGGTCCGCTCCGGTTCGAGGCGCCCCGTCACGATCGACTCGAGATGGTGCACGGTGGGATGGCTTTCCAGGGCACAGAGTGCGGGAACCTCCACCGATCCCGGCCGGCAGACCTTTGACAGGTCGTTCCGTAGCAGGTCCACGATCATCACGTTTTCGGCGCGGTCCTTGGCGCTCGTCAGCAGTTCGTCGGCGAGTCGTCGATCCTCCGCGGGCGTTGCGCCCCGGGGCCGTGTTCCCTTGATCGGGCGTGTCTCGACATGGCCCGCCGTGTCCACCGAGAGAAACCGTTCCGGCGATGCGCTGGCGACGGCGAACCCGTCTCCCTGGAAATAGGCGGAGAAGGGGGCGGGGTTCGCCGCCACGAGGCGCCGGTAAAAGTTGAACGGCTCGTCGGTCCACGGGGCCGAGAAGCGCTGCGACATGTTGGCCTGAAAGATGTCGCCCGCGAGGATGTACTGACGCACCCGCTCGACGGCTCGCAGGTATTCCTCGCGGGTGAACCCAGAAGCAACATCTGGTGCCGAGACGTTGTGGCTCGCCTTCACGGTGGTCGCGGGAGCCCTCAGCCTCTGGACGATGTCTTCGATCCGCGATGTCGCGGACGGCCCCGCAGCCCCGCGGCCCCGCTGCCCAGCCATGACCCACGCTCTCCCCTGTTCATGGTCCCAGGAGATCACCCAGTCATACGCGCCGAACCAGGCATCGGGCAGTGCCAGGTCATCGGCACGCGGGACGGGCAGTCGCTCAAGCCGTCGCCCGAATTCGTAGCCGAGGAAGCCGGCCACGCCGCCCTGGAAGGGCGGAAGCCCCGCGATCGGCTCCTGCCGGTTGGAGGCGATGAATTCCGCGACCTCCCGCAGCACGTCGCGCTCGTCAGCGGGGTGACTGGTCCAGACGTGCGAAGGGTCGGCGGTCAGATAGGAGCAGCGGCTCAGCGCCGAGCCGCGGGCGGAACTCTCGAGGAGGAGCGGGTAGGGGAGGTCGAGCAGCCGTGCGCAGGCCTCTGACGGGGAGGGGGCATCGATCAGCTCCTCGACGAGAACCGGCTGTGGAATGTCAGCGCTCCTTCACGAACTTGCGCGTCGTGCCACGGAGTGCCGAACCCGTGGCGGGCCGCCAAAGCACCACTTCGTCGATTTTTCGCGCCAGTTCAAGGTCCTTGTCGGTCACGCCGTTGGCGGTGTGGGTATTCAGCTGCACCGACAGTTTGCCCCAGCTGATGGTCAGGTCGGGGTGGTGGTCCGCTGCCTCGCAGAGGAAGCCGATCGCGTTGACCGCCATGAGTGTGGTCGGCCATCCGTCGGTTTCATAGAACCGGATGATGGTGTCTTCCTGAAACTCCCAGCCCACCGGGAGGCGATCGCCGACCGTGGTCATGTCCCAGGTCCGCTCTTTGTCGCTCATCGGTCAGTCCTTTCCGTCGAATCGCACGCTGAACCCGGCCGACTGCCCCGGGCTTTCCTCCACTTCGATGTCGAGCCGCGTCAGGTGGTGGTGCCCGGCGGCCAACAGGGCGTCCCGCACCCCCACCGCGAAATACTCCGCGAGCATCTCCACCGTGGTGTTCTTGACCGGCACCAGGGCGACATCCGACTTCGGGAAGACGAACCGGCCCTTCCCGAAGTAATCCACGACGATGGAGTCGGACTCCTCCCGCAGGCCGATCTTCTCGTTCTGGGTGGGGAGGAGGACCTTGTGGTCCACCGCTTCCACCATCGGCTTGATCACCTGCTTCAGCACGGCGAAGTCCAGCACGAAGAGGCACTCGGCGTCCACGTCCCCTTCCACCACCACGGCGACGCGGTAGTTATGGCCGTGGAGCGACTCGCATTTGTGGCCGCGGAAGGTGATGAAGTGGGCCGAGGAAAAGGAGAGATAGTCCTTGGCAACGGAAACCCGGTAGGAACGCACGCGCAGAAGTCCTGGTGGAGGGAAACGGTGGGCCCAAAGGTAGGCCGCCGACGTGCTCGAGTCGAGGGGAACGTGCGCTGCATCACCGGGAATCCCGCTTTCGAAGCGCGGGCGTCCTCCGCTGCGGACACTCTCGGCACCACGATTTTTGGCTAAGTCGTGCAATGCCAAGCCTTTCCGGAAATGGCACGCACCTCGCTTTTGAGCATGGCGTCTCCAACAGAGAAGCTCGGAGGTTCCATGTCTGCCAATATTCGTCGGCCCCTGGCCGCGTCATTCTTCGGTTCAGCAATCGCATTCGTCGCCTTGTCCATTTCTCCGGTCCCCGTCGCCGCGCAGGTGTCGGGTGCCGTCGTCATCAACAGCGGCCCCGTGCGGGGCCGGATCGCCGTGGGTGAGCCCGTGTTCGTGCCACGCCCCGTCATCATCTACCAGCCGGTGCGCGGCCGCCGGGTCGAGGTGGCACGGTACGCGCCGCAGGTGGTGTACGTCGAGCGCAGCAAGGGCCGGAACGGTAAGTCCGTCCGATGGTACCAGAAGCATGGGTACCGGCCGGTCACCCTCTTCTACTCGCAGGGCCGCTACTTCACGCAGGTGTATGCGGCGCGCGGCTACCGATATGGCCCGCAGTGGGTGGCGGTGACAGCGTGGGAGCGAGGTGGTCGGTTCTACCTCGCGTCGGGCGGGCAACAGGATCGGTACGGGTACACCAGCAGCTATGACCAGCATTCGTCCCACGGGTATGTGTACCAGGATGTCCGCCCGAACGGCGACGGCCGCGATTGGGACGATTAACCGGGGCCCAACGGCCCCACTTTCCGCCTCCAGAGAGGCGTTGACATAGATGAAGGACCAGGGGGGCGGATTCCGGTGAGGTTGCCGGGGTCCGCCCTCTTGGCGTGGGGCGGGGACCGCGCCAATCTACAGGTTGGTCGGCTCTTCGGCGGACAGCATCAGCGTCATGCGCTCGAGGGCGCTGACACGGATGGCCTGGGTCGCGGGAAAATCCGGATGATTCATCATCGACAGGAACTGCGACTTGGCCTGCCAGCGGACCAGCCAGACCGCGTCCCAATCGTTTGGCGCGGCGCCGATGATCAGGTGCCGAACCGATCCCTTGTAGACAGTGACTCCTCCCGCCGCCTCCATGAGCGGGGTCACCGCAGGGGCATAATCCTGCCAGTATCGACCGGCCCCGTCGGGTCGGGTGAACTTCAGGAGGTTTACCATCACGAACGGAGCGTTGTCGGGGTAGGCGGCGATGAGCGCAATCTGTTCCGGTGTGGGGTCGACGGTGCGGTCAGTGTGCACGTGGGCTCCGCTTCTTTGGTGGCGAGTGGGCCTGCTCGTCCGCCTCGAGTTCCGCCTCGACGGCGCGCAATTCAGTCATGAAGGCCTTGGCAGCCGGCGACAGCGTCCGGTCCTTCAGGTACACGATGCCATAGTTCGTGTGCATCCACGCTGGCCGGTAGTCGATGGCAACGAGTTGTCCGCTCGGGGCGTGCGAACGAATCACCGAGAGCGGCTCAATTCCAAACGCATCGCTGACGGCCACCGCCTCCATCGCCATGTGCAGGGTGTTCACCCGCATGGACGGAATGAACTCCCCGGTGACCGAATCGATCAACCCCGCCCCGGGCGGACCTTTCAAATGCGCAATGGCGCGGGGTGCCAGCTTCGTTCCGGCAAATGGATACTGGAAGATCATCTCGAGGGTCAGGTCGCGCTCCTGGAGCAAGGGGTGTCCGGCCCGACAGAAGAACGCCCCCGGATGCCGAGGCAACGGCTCCAGGGCCAGCCGCTCATCTTCGGCGGGTCCGCTCAGTTCGGCGACGGCGAGGTCGAGCGACGCGGAGAGCACCTGTCCGACCATGTCGCTCCAGTCTCCCGTGACCACTTCGACCTGAAGCCCCGGGTGTTTCGCCGACAATCTACCGAGTGCCTTGCCCACCGAGAGAAACGCCGGGTAGACACCGGCCCCGACCGACAGCTTTCCAACTTCCAGCCCGCGCAGCATGGCGATTTCATGCTCGAGGTGCCCGGACTCCGCCAGTAACAATGCTGCCCGATCCAACACCTGCCGACCAAGCGCGGTAGGGACGGCGCCGGAGCGTCCGCGGTCGAAGAGTCGAACGCCCAGCTCCTTTTCGAGGGCGCTGATTTGCCGGGACAGCGTCGGTGGGGTGATCCCGAGTTCGTCGGCGGCACGGGCATAGTTCCCGTGGCGGGCGACCGCGAGCGCGTGGGACAGTAGGGTGAGATCAATCATCGGTACGCAAAACGTATCATAAAGCTTTTTTAATTGCAATTGACGAAACGTGAATCGCGTGGTATATATCTTGGGAATGGTCGCCACAGGGCGACTTTCGATTTACCCCCCCCTTCACTGCTGGCCGCAGTCGTACCGGCACATTCTCACCCTCTGGAGAAGCTATGCGCATTCCATCCCTTGCGGTCCGAATGGCGGGCCTCGCGCTGGCCGTGACGGCCGTCGCCGGTCCGACGACGCTCTCGGCCCAGCAGCAGGCCAAGAAGCCCAACATCCTCTTCATCATGGGCGACGACATCGGCATCATGAACGTCGGCGCGTACCACCGTGGGCTCATGGTCGGCGAGACGCCGAACATCGACCGCATCGCGCGGGAAGGCACGTTGTTCATGACGGCCTACGCGGAGCAGAGCTGTACCGCCGGGCGCACCTCGTTTATTACCGGGATGAATCCGTTGCGGGCTGGCATGATCATGCCGCAGCTGCCGGGTTCCAGCACGTCCCTGTTGCCCGGCACCCCGGATCTCGCCGTGTTTCTGCGGGATCTCGGCTACAACACGGGCGAGTTCGGCAAGAACCACCTGGGCGACAAGACGAACTCTCTGCCAACCGCCCACGGCTTCCAGGAGTTCTGGGGCTACCTCTACCATCTCGACGCGATGCAGGGCGTGAGCTTCCCGGACATCAACAGCAGCCCCACGGTGCAGGCTGTCGTGCCACCCTGCAAGAACACGCCGGTCCCCGGTCTCTCCGATCCCGTCGGTGCCGTGGATCCGACGACCACGTTGTGCATGACGCCGCCCCGGCCTGTCATCTGGTGCACCTCGTCGGACGGCACCGAGAAGAACCAGAGCTGCAAGGACGAGGGGCCGCTCACCCTGGAGCGTTCGACGACGGTTGATGAGGAAATTTCGGCCAAGGTCGTTGACTACCTTGATCGCAATGACCCGAAGAAGACCAACAAGCCGTTCTTCGTCTGGTACAACCCGGCCCGCATGCATATCACCACCATGTTCTCGCCGAAGTATGCGGCCATGCTGGGGACCAAGGGCGGCAAGGACTGGGGCATCAACGAAGTCGGCATGAAGCAGATGGACGACAACATCGGTGTCGTGCTGGCCAAGCTCGAGGCCATGGGCGAGCTCGACAACACGATCGTCGTGTTCACCACCGACAACGGGGCCGAGGTCATCACCTACCCCGACGGCGGGGTCACGCCATTCCGGGGCGGCAAGCTGACCACCTGGGAAGGCGGCATGCGAGTCCCGATGATGGCCCGTTGGCCTGGACACATCCAGCCGGGCACCACCAACGACGGGATCTTCTCGATGCTGGACTGGTTGCCCACCCTGGTCAACATCGCCGGTGGCCCGACAGGCGACGGACTGAAGAAGCAGATTGAGGCCGGCAAGTATCCCGGCATCATCAAGACCACCCTCGACGGCGTCGACCAGCGCGCCTACCTGGAGGGCAAGGGCGAGTCCGCGCGCGACCACCTCTTCTACTACAGCGGTACGCATCCCTCGGCGGTGCGATACAAGAACTGGAAGTTCTACTACGCCATGGCACCCTCGGATGCCACCGGCGGCCTGTTGGGAGTCCAGTCCTATCACTGGACGCAAGTTGACAACATCAAGCGGGACCCGTTTGAGACGGCCGTCGGCGCCAGCCAGTTGACCCTCCTGGGCATGGGCGGTGCCTTGGCCGCGCCGAGCACGGCGTATATCTACGACTGGAACCTGCTGCCCATCGGCCAGATGCTGTGGATGAAGGAGCTGATGAGCTACAAGCAGTTCCCGGCGCTCCAGACTCCGTCGAGCTACAACCTCGATCAGATCATTCAGGCAATGCAGGAGTCGAAGACCGGCAGCCACGCAGGCGAGTAGCTGGCGGATGATGAGAATTTCGACAAGGGGAGCGCCCGGACATCGGGCGCCCTTTTTGGTATTGCTCAGAATTCCAAATGGAGTCCGGACATGAATCACTCAAGACAGTGGGCACGGTGGCGTGGAATCGCGGCTGGCGCCATGCTGCTGGGTACCGCCCTTCCGCTCTCGGCGCAGTCTAATCCCCTCCCTTCCTGGAACAACGGTGCGGCCAAGGCGTCCATCATCGAATTCGTGGAGGCCACCACCACCAAGGGATCTCCAGAGTTCGTGCCGGTGGCAGAACGGATTGCCACATTCGACAACGATGGCACACTCTGGGTCGAGCACCCCGTGTACACGCAGGTCGAGTTCGTGCTGGGCCGGGTGCCTGCCGTGGTGAAGGAGAAGCCGGCGCTCGCCGCGGAGGAGCCGTTCAAGACGGTGATGTCCGGAGACCGGGCAGCGATCTCAAAGCTCGGGATGGAAGACCTGATGAAGCTGCTCGCTGCCACGTCGACGGGCATGACGGTGGAACAGTTCCAGTCGGAAGCCAAGGCCTGGTTCGCGAGCGCGAGGGACCCGCGGTGGAAGAAGCCGTACCCCGACCTGGCCTACCAACCGATGGTGGAGTTGCTGCGGTACCTCCGGGCCAACGGCTATAAGACGTACATCGTGACCGGCGGCGGGCAGGACTTCGTCCGGACCATCTCCGAGCAGGCGTACGGGATCCCGCCAGAGCAGGTGATCGGCACCGCGGGTACCACCACCTACGGGCATGACAGCACCGGCAAGGCGGTGCTCACGAAAAACCCGAAGGTCATGCTCAATGACAACAACGAGGGCAAGGCGGAGGGGATTCAGCTCATGATCGGTCGCCGGCCCCACTTCGCGTTCGGCAATACCAGCGGCGACCAGCAGATGCTCGAGTACACCGGCACCGGCGACGGTGCCCGACTGTCGATGCTCCTCCTGCATGACGATGCCGCCCGGGAATATGCTTATGGTCCGGCCCGCGGTCTGCCGGACACGAAGGTCGGCACCTTCTCTGTTGCGCTGGACAGCATCGCGAAAGCGCGGGGATGGACCGTCGTCAGCATGAAGAAGGATTGGAAGCGAGTCTTCGCATTTGAATAGACCTGGGCCGCTGCGAGCAGTTTGTCGCGCGGGCGGCTATTCCCGCGCCGGGTTGTTCCGGATGTAGGCCTCGACTCGGCGCACGGCCCGTTCGTCAGCGAGGATGCATTCGTAGTAATTGCGTTGCCACACGCGGGCGCCGGGTGTGCCCCGGATGACATTGACGCGTTTCGTGACGGCGGATTTGAACGCACCCACGATGGTCGGGATGGACCCCGCGATTGGTTGTCCGAATGCGGGGGTGCGGGGCGCGGGGTCGACATGGCGCGTGGTGGCGGACGCCGCAGGGGCAGGGCGCGGGGTGGCCGGCACCGTAGGGGCACGGCAGGCCGTGCCCCTACGATCCCCGGACCCCACGCAATCATTGTCGATGATGACGATCCCATGAAAATGGTCCGGCATAACGACAGAAACACCGAACGTGATTGCGGGAAAATGTTCACCAGATTCCCGCCAAACCGTTCGTACGATCACCCCCAACCGATTCAGCCGCATGACGCCATCCACCACCTGCCCAAATAACCGCGCTCGCCGGTAGGTACATATCGTGACAAAATACGCCCCAGGCCGGGTGTAGTCGTAACCCCGCAGACGGATTGATTGACGGCCCGGCAGATTGCTCACCCGTCCACAATGGGCCCTGCCCGTTGCCGGCCATCACCAATTTGTCACTGCCGCATCCCCGCATCCCCGCTTCCCCACGTATCTTTAGCCCGTGCATCCCACACGAAACCACTTCCTCCCCCCCGATCCCGATGCCTTCAAGCGGGAACGCCCCTCCAAGGGGCGGATCATCGTCATTGCTCCCACCCGCGCCGCCTGCGAGACCATCGAGCTGGCCCTCGGGCTGACCGGCGTGGACACGGTGCTCGAGCGCGAGCACGGCGTCGAACTCCGCGAATGGGCGCTGGGGGGCAAGGGATTCGGCATCGTGGCGGGCACCGGGACCGGGAAGACCCTTGGCATCCGACCAGTGGCGGAGTCGATTCTCGGCGAGTCGCTCCGGGTCGGCGTGGTCAACCGCGAGCGCGAGGCCACCCCCGAGACGCCCACCTGGAACGTCGTCATTGTCACCACCGGCATTGCCCGGCGCTGGTTCCAGGATGATCTCATTACGCGGCACGACACGGTCGTGGTGGATGAGATCCACCAGACCTCGGCGGAGCTGGAGCTCTGCCTGGCCCTCGGCAAGCGGGCCGGGGTCCGGTTCATCTGGCTCAGCGCCACCGTGGACCCCTCGTTCTATGCGGCGTACCTGAACAGCGCCAACGTGCTGGAGACCGCGGCGTTCGATCCCGCTCTCCGCGCCCGGGTGCGCGTCGAGGCCAAGTCCGCCGAGGAGTTCTTCGACGAACGGTTCATGCGGCACCTGATCCAGCAGAAGCGCGGGGTGGCGGTGTTCGTGCCGACCCGGCGCGAGGTGGAGCAGCTCGCGGCCGACCTCGGCGCCCGGTACCCGAAGCTCAACGCGGCGTTCTACCACGGCGGCGAACCGATCCGGGTCATCCGCCAGTTTCTCGAGGGGGATCCCCCCAAGCCGTTCCTCCTGGCGATGACCGCCGCCGGCCAGTCGGCCATCAACGTGCGCGGGCTCGACACGGTGGTCATCTATGACGCCCGATACGGCAACGTGGTGGAGCGGGGCCGAAACGTCCTCCATCGGCTCTATCTCGGCGCCAACGAAATCCTCCAGATGGCAGGGCGGGTCCACGGACGGGTGGCCAAGGGCGAGGTGTACATCCTTTCCGACCGCCGGATGAACTTCGAGGAGCTGGTGCCGGGCCCGCCCGAATTCCAGCTGGCCGGTGACGCCGAGCGCGTCGCGATTACCTGCGCCTCCATCGGGGTGGATGCCGCCGACCTCGAGCTCCCCGTCCCGCTGGACAAGACAGCGTATCGCCGCGCCATGGCGACGCTGATCGACCGGGGATTGATCAAGGACGGCCGGCTCACGCCGTACGGGCGCGAGGTCGAGGCGATGCCGGTCGAACGTCCCTGGGGCGAGCTCCTGGTGCGGGCCGACCCGGAACTGGTGCCGCTCGTGGCCACCGCGGCCAACATCGACTCGCTGCACCGGATGACGCGGGACGAGCGCGACCTGCACGGCCTGATCGCCAACGGGAGCGATCACCTGACCGCGGCGAATGTCTACGCCGAGGCGGTGAACCAGCACGGCTACCTCGGCGAGGTGTACGGGCTGCCGCGGCACCTCTTCGAGGAGGGACTGACGGAGTGGGCCGAGAAGCGCGGCGTCCTGGTCAAGTCGGTGGAGGACACCGCCCTCGGCGTGGCGGCGGTGTACCGGGCGCTGGAACTCCCGCTGCCCAAGACGATGCCGTACGCCTCGAAGGAGCTGCGGACCCGGTTCACGGAACTGGTCGCCCGGGTCATGCCGTTCGACCTGGTCATTGACGAGCACACGGTGGATGGCACCGAGGCCAGGATCTCGAAGACGTCGATGGCGGGGAGCTGGGGAGCAGTGGCGGGGAATCTCCGCTTCTTCGGCGACCGGAACGGCATTGCCCGCGCCGGAATCGAGGGGACGACGATTCCGTACGACCTGATCCGGAAGAACGCCCGGAAGAGCGAGCCGGTGGTGAGCGTGGCGGGCGCGCGGAAGCACCGGCACCTGGCGGTGTCGCGTCGCCTGACTTACTTCGGTTTCGAGCTCGAGACGGTCATGGAGGAACTCCGGGGCGAGGTGCCGACGGGCCTGCAGGAGCAGGCGCGCGACGCGCTGACGGATGCGTTGATCGCGGGCGAGACGCCGCATCCCGATCAGGGGCGGGTCCGGCGCGCGCTCGGCGAGCTCGGTGAGCTCTGGCGGCGCTCCGGCGGCACGCTGGCGCAGGCATCCGCGGCGGCGCTGCGCCCACGCATCCGGAGCGCGCTGGCCGAGGTGACCAGCTGGCAGGAGTTCCTCGGCACTCGTGTGGCGCTGGACGCCGATGCCCTCGTGGACGGGGCCACCCGGGCCCGTCTGCTGGAGCTTCCCTCGATGGTGCACCTGCTGGGCGACGCGGTGCCGCTCGACTACGAGGTGGAAGACGGCGAAGGGGTGGTGGTCCTGAGGCTTCGGGAGGGGCAACTGCGGCGGCTCAAGGAGGAGGACCTCCCCAAGGTCGATCGGCCGCTGCGGTTTGCCGTCGTGCGAGGGCAGAAGCCTGCATTGCGGGGACGCACACTTGATGCACTGCGGGATGCCATCCAGAACGAGCCGCGGGAGCGCCGGAGCAGGCACACGGAGTTCCGTGGTCCGAAGCGCGGCGGGCGTGGGGGCGGACGGGGGGGCGATCGTGGCGGTGGTCGTGGCGGGAAACCGGGGCGAGGGGGGAAGCGGCGCCGCTAGTCAGGGGAGGAGCGCGAGCCAGAGACGATGGTAGGCCTCGTGGACCGACTCCGCGGGCGCACCGAGGTGGAGCGCCGCCTGGAACCCATCAAGGGAGGCCTCGGCGAGGCGCGCCTCGTCCGGCCTGAGCGCCGGAATGCCGAGTGCTCGGCCGATGGCAGCCGCAAGCGTGGGAAGGTGACTGGGGACCTGAGGTGGCAGCGAGATGTTTGGCTCGGCCATCAGTGCGGCCCAGGCGGCCCACTCGCCTGAGCGCACCTCGAGATTGATGGCGTCCCAGAGGCGGTCCAGCGCCTCCGCGCCCGAGGCGTCGAGTGCAGCCAGGCGGCGAGCGGTCTTGTCCCGATGGAGATTGGCGGCCACGACGGAGAGCAGCTGTTGCTTGCTGCCGTGGTGGTATGGGACCAGCCCCTTGGCGCAGCCGGCTTCGGCCGCAACGCGGTCCACGCTCCACTTCTGGAGACCGTCCCGGAGCAGGACGACAGCGGCAGCCGTGGCGATAGACTCTTTCAAGTTATTGCTCCAGATATGCTTACAGATTGACTGAACGTTCAGTCACAATATCGGATCGAGGGCCACGCTTTGCAAGTCGGCGTCCACCTGCTGCTCTTCCTGGTACAGATTCTGTTCGCCAGCCTGGCAATTGTCGGGAAGATTGTCCTTCGGGACTTTCCTGCCAGCTCGATCGTGCTCTTTCGGGTCGTAGGCGCCGCGGGGGTCCTCCTCCTCGTCAACCTGATCTGGACCCGACGCTGGGTGAAGGATCGGCGAGACTTGCTTGGGCTGGCGGTGCTCGGGCTCCTCGGCGTGGTGCTGAATCAGACCCTCTTCCTTCTCGGGCTCAGCCACACCACCGCCATCAATGCCACCATCCTGGTGACCACCATCCCGGTGTTCACCGTTCTCTACTCGGTTCTTAGCAAGCGGGAGCCCCCCTCGGCGCTCAAATTCGTCGGCATCGCCGTGGCGGGGGCCGGCGCCGTGTACCTGATCGGTCCCGACCGCCTGTCGCTCGCCCCTGGCCTGGCGCTCGGGAACCTGCTCATCGTTGTGGCAATGTTCTGCTATTCGCTCTACCTGGTGCACTCGAAGGCGATGGTCCTCAAGTACGGTCCGGTCACCGTCAGCGCCTACGTGATGATGTTCAGCGCCATCGGGACGCTTCCGCTCGGCCTCTCGGGGCTGGCGACCGTGGACCTTGGCGCCATTCGGCCCATCACCTGGATGTGGGTCGGCTATGTCGTTGTCTTCCCCACCATCATCGCCTACTTCCTCAACATCTGGGCGCTGAAGAAAGTCTCCCCCAACCTGGTGGCGGTCTACATCTACCTGCAGCCGCTCTTCACCGCGGCGGTGGCGCCAGCCGTGCTGACCGGCGAGCGGGTCACCGCCCGCGCGGCCATCGCAGGGGCGGCGATCTTCCTCGGCCTGGCACTCGTCATCCTGGGCGAGCGAACCCAGAACCGGTCGGTCCCAGCCCCCGTCCTGCCGGGAGAGTGACCACCTCAAGTTTGTTGCGGGCGTGGCGCCACTTCGCGTCTTTGCGGTAGGAGTTTTTCACCGCAAAGCCGCCAAGAGACGCGAAGGACTCCACTCTGCAGCCCCCCCTCTCCATGTCATGGAGAGGGGGACGGGGGGTGAGGTGAAACGTAGGCGGCTCGTATAATAGAGCTAAGTTGCTGTGGTATAAACCGTTAGACCGGTTTGTGGTGAATATATGCGGTGTCCCTGATTGAAACCTTTTCCGGGTCCTCGGCGTATCCACCCTTATGAACGCCCCTCAGACATCTCATCCGACGCCCCTGCCGTCCGTCTTTTCTCCCCTCGCCAAGGCGTTGCTGGACGGCTTTAGCGAGGGTGTTGTCGTCTTCGACGCGGCCGGGCGGGTCCTCTATGCCAACAGCCAGGCCCGGGCCCAGCTCGAAGGCGACACCGACCTCGGCACTGAAACCGCCGAAGACCTGCAGCCGAGACTCGCGGCGATCGGCGGTCGCATCCGCCCGCTCCGGGTGGGCACCCTGGAACTTGGCGAAGCGCTCTTCCTGCCGCCGGTCGAAGGCCCGACCACGCTGGCCGCCCGCGAGAAGGACGCAATCGTCGCTTCGCTCGATGCGCACGGCTGGAAGCTGGCGGAGACGGCCAAGAGTCTGGGGATCAGTCGCACCACCCTCTGGCGCCGGCTGAAGGCCTACGGTCTTCATCGTGACGGGCGGAGCCGGTGGGCCTCGGCCTCCTGATCGCGGCGGTCGCTCTCTCCGCCTCCGCTGGCCCCGCCACCTCAATCGCAGCACCCGCAGACACGCTTCCGACCTACTCCTCCGAGGCGACGCGCGCGCTTGTCAGCCGCGCGCAAGAGCGTCACGCCGCCGACGATACCACCGTATCAGACTACACCGCCAAGCTGCGCTACCGGGTCTCGTTCTCCCTTGGCAAGCGCAAGTGGGCGCGAATGCCGACCTACGCTGTGGAGGAGCAGGAGGGTACGGTGCACTGGCAGGCGCCGAACGACCTCCGGCTCGATATCCTCGGGCGCAGAACCGCGAGCCGTTCGAAGGACATCACCCTCTCCAGCGACTTCAGCCGGCCCTGGTTCGTGCCGCGGGGGCTGGGCGACTCGGTCCGCATCTTCGGCAACGACTTCCCGACGCGGGCCGCGCTGCATCCGCTCGCCGCGGACGGGCCCGACTGGTATCGGTACGAACTGACCGACAGCATCGCGCTCACCACCGCGAGGGGCACGTCGGTGCGCCTCTATGCCGTCGAGGTCGTGCCGTCGCGCCCCGGGCCCTCACTCGTGGCCGGGACGATCTGGATCGACTCCGCCTCCGCACAGGTCGCACGGTTCACTTTCCGGTATGTGGGCAACGAACTCTGGGTCGACCGGGACGACCCCGATCCCGACCTGGACGCCATCGGCGGTGCCAAGAAGGCCAACGCCTTCATCAACCGGATTCTCACCGTCGACTCCGACCTGGAGTACGGCCTCCAGGACGAGAAGTACTGGATGCCGTCGCGACAGGTCCTGTCGGGCACTCTCCAGATTCCGATCATCAGCGATATCGTCATCCCTTTCGAGGCGATCACCACCTTCTGGGACTACGACATCAACCGCGGCCAGCCGGTGGTGTTCGAGACGCCGCCGCCCGACTCGGGCGCCAGGCGGACGATGGACCGGGAGTCCGATTCCCTGGAGGCGGTCGTCCGCTCTGGGAAGTGGGCCGACGGGCGCTACGAGGTGCACCGCCCCCCGGTGGACACGCTCAAGAGCTACGCTGCCTGGGGCGACTCGCTGAAGCTGAATCTCGACCCGCAAGAGGATCAGCAGGTGCGCGACGTGCAGGCGCAGCTCGCCCTGCTGACGGAAGAGTTGCCGAACGACATCACCGGCATCAAGCCGGGCGGCGTCAACTACGAGGCCTTTGCCGACATCTTCCGCTACAACCGCGTGCAGGGGCCTTCCCTCGGTTATGGGTACGCTGTGGACGTGCCGGGATGGTCGTTCACGAGGGCGCAGGGCACGCTGCGGTTCGGCTTTTCCGACGCGCGGCTGACCGGGCAGCTGGGCCTGATTCGCGAGGCACCCTCCGGCCGGTGGCGTCTCGAGGGCTACCGGGCCATCGACGAAGTCGAGCCGTTCTTCAAGGTGAACACCTTCGGGAACTCCATGAACGGCGTCTTCGCCGCGCATGACGACGCCGACTACTACCTGGCGCAAGGCGGACGCATCGGCTACGAGACGTCGGTGGGTCGCGCGCTCGAACTCGACGTGCAGGCCCGGTTCGAGGACCAGCAGAGTGTGGAGACCGACGCCACCAGCGCCATCAACGACTTCCTGGGTGGCAGCGGCGACTTCCCGGCGAACACTCCGGTGACGGAAGGGTTCTTCATGGGGGTGACTGCCACCCTGAGCGGTGTGGCGGGCACCGGCACCTGGCGGATCGGCGCCGAGGGACTCGGGGGCGAGAACGGGACGACGGGGCGGTTCATGGCCGAGATCCGGCAGAGGGCGTTCGGGATGCGTGGTGTGACCATCACGGGACGTGGCGGCGTGGCCACCACCGATCCACTGCCCCAGATGGCCTTCCGACTCGGCGGGCTGGAGACGGTCCGCGGCTTCAATTACGCTACCTACCAGGGGCAGGCCTTCTGGTCGATGCAGGGGGACTGGACCCCCTTCAAGGGCCAGGTCAGGCCGGTGGTCTTTGCCGACGTGGGCCAGGCGGGCGCGCTCGGGAGCCTCTTTTCCCAGAAGCCGCTGGTCGGTGTCGGCGCCGGCCTCTCATTCTTCAACGGGATAGCCCGGTTTGACTTCAGCGTCCCGCTGCAGGGACCGGCGAGCGGCCTGAGGTTCGACATTCAGTTCGGGGGGCCGCGGTAGAGGCGGGGCAGCGGGGCCGGGGGCAGCTAGGCGGTCCGCCCCGCATCCCCGCCTTCCCGCTATCTTTTCTCCATGCCTACACCCTTCATTATCGAAGAGTACGTCCGCTGGTCCGACGTCGACTTCGCCGGCATCATCTTTTACGGCTCCTATGTCCGGTTCTTCGAGCTGGCCGAGACGGAGCTGTTCCGCGCCGCCGGCCTTCCGTTCGGCACCGTCTTCGACAAGTACGACGTCTTCCTCCCCCGGGTGCAGGTGCACACCGAGTTCCACTCCCCTCCCCGCCTCGACGACCAGCTTGCGGTGGCGGTCTTCATCGGGCGAGTCGGCCGTACCTCGATGACCATCGAATTCGAGGTCATCCGGCGGCCCGACGGCACCCACTGCGCCGATGGGCACATGGTGCTGGTCTGCGTGGATCGCAAGGAACTCAAGCCCTGCCCGATTCCGGAAGGGTTCATCACCCAGCTCGCGCCGTACACCATGACGCGTGCCGAGGCTCGGCAGCAACTTGGCATCCCAGAGCGCGCAACGTGAAGCAAGTCGGGTGGTCCGTGCTGGTCCTTTGTGTGGCCGCGGGGTGCAACCCGCTTGGCGGGGACGGACGCCTGACGGCCCACTGGACTGCCTCGGGTGATACCAGTACTGCCACGCTCACCGCGCCGGTGAGCGGCCGGTGGTGCGTGGGTCCGGGCCGGCTCGACATCCGTGCCATCGTCGGTGACACCGGCCTTGGTATAGTGATCTACCCCTCCGACAGCTCGGCCATGCAGGGCGACTATACCGTGCTCAGTCCGGAACGCCGGATGCAGGTTCGTCCGAGCGCCGCGGTGGCGCTGCGGTGGGTGGGAAAGGTGATGGTGCAGGGATGGTGGGGAGATTCCGGATCGGTGACGCTGGCCGGAGGGCCGGTGCGAGGGCTGTCGGGGTCGGGCGCGGCGCGGCTCGTTTCGGGGCTCGGCCCCGACTCGGTGACCACGCTCGAATTCGAGTTCAGCGGCGTGCGGGTCCGCAACGACACGCTGTGCGATGCCCCGAAACTCCCGGCGGCCGTTCCAAGCGACTCGACGGAAACTCCTCCGGCTCCAGGGGTACATTAAGGCATGGACCAGACCTATTTCCGGAAGGGCTTCGGGCTCAAGAAGGATATCCAGGGAACGCTCACCTCCGACTATGCGAGCGGCGTGGTGGACGCCTTCCTCAAGGGCGGCCACACCCTCGTCGCGGGGCCGTTGACCTTCCGGCTCGCGAAGGAGTTCGGCTTCTGCTACGGCGTGGACCGGGCGGTCGAGTACGCCTATGAGACCAGGGCGAAGTTCCCGGGGCGGCCGATCGCGCTGGTCGGCGAGATCATCCACAACCCGCACGTCAACGCCCGGCTGCGGCAGATGGGGGTCCGGTTTCTCGAGCATGGCGCCGATGGGGAATTCGACTTTGCCGGGGTGACGGCGGAGGACGTGGTGATCATGCCGGCCTTCGGCGTGACGATCCGCGACTTCGAGCGGCTCCGGGCCATCGGCTGCGTGCTGGTGGACACCACCTGCGGCTCGGTGCTCAACGTCTGGAAGCGTGTTGATTCCTACGCCCGGGACGGGTTCACCGCGATCATCCACGGCAAGAGCTACCACGAGGAGACGAAGGCCACGGCGAGCCAGGTCACCAAGCATCCCGGTGGCCGGTACCTCGTGGTGTACGACATGGACGAGGCACGGCTGGTGTGCGAGTTCATCGAGGGCCGGGGCGACGCCGCGGCGCTGGCCGAGCGGTTCGCGGGGAAGACCTCGCCGGGGTTCGACTTTGCGACGGACCTGCAGCGGGTGGGGATCGCCAACCAGACCACGATGCTGGCGGGGGAGTCGCTGGCCATCGCGGCGGAGTTCGGGGCGAGCATGGCGCGGCGCTACGGGGAGGCGCACCGCGACGAGCACTTCCGGAGCTTCGACACCATCTGTTCCGCCACGCAGGAGCGGCAGGACGCCGTGCTCGCGCTGCTCGAGGAGCCGCTCGACCTGATGGTGGTGGTGGGTGGTTACAACTCGAGCAATACCTGCAACCTGGCGGCCATCTGTGCGGCCAACGGGGTCCGGACCGTCCATATCGAGGATGCCGACTGCATCGACGTGGAGGCGGGGGCGGTGCGGCACCAGCCGATCCGCACCAAGGCCGAGGAACGGATCGAGGGGTGGCTCTCCGGCGCCCGGCGGATAGGTTTGACGGCAGGCGCCTCGACCCCCAACAACAAGATCGGTGAAACCGTCGTGCGGATCTGTGAGAGCGCCGGCGTGATCACCGAACTTCGGGAGACGCTGACTCCGACCAGCTGAGGTTCCCGATGGCCCTCCGCATGTCCAACGCCTCCCGATATATCGCGGCCACCCTGACCGCTGCCACGCTGATGGCCTGCAACGACCCCTCGAGCGTCGACTCCCCCTACATCGTGACCCCGGTGACCACCGGTGCGTTGTCTGGGACGCCCGGCTGGGCGCTCACCGATACGCTCGTGGTCGAGGTGCGCGATGTCGACGGCAACCTGGTGCCGGGCGCCAAGGTGACCTGGTCGTTGCCGAACGGCGGGCGGCTGGCGGTCCAGCTGGCGGACGCAGACGACCCGAAGCATGGAACGACCGACGACCGCGGGCGCAATTACGCCGTCTGGACACTGGGATTGGACGAGGGGACGCAGGTGGCCAAGGTGGCGGCGGGGCTCACAGGGGTGCCGGTGGAGTTCGAGGCGGAAGCAACGGTGCTCCATGCCAAGCAGGTGGCGGCCGGCGGCGCGCATGCCTGCGCGATCCTGAACGACCAGCGCTTGGTCTGCTGGGGTTCCAACTCCAATGGCGGCCTCGGTACTGGCGACGCGCCATCCTACGTCACGAGGTGGCCGGTGCCGCTCCCGGGGTTGCCCGCAGCGCTTGAGGTTCGCGCGGCCACCGACGATCTCACCTGCGCGCGGGACCTCGCGGGTGATGTTTGGTGCTGGGGCAGCAACTATTTTGGCCAGGCGGGGCCGGTAGCCTCGATGCCGTTTCAGTTGACCCCTGTGCGGGTGCCCGGTGCCGAAGGCGCAAGCCGGATTGCTCTCCGGTCGGACTACACGGGGCACACCTGTGCCTTGGTGAGCAGCGAGGCACGATGCTGGGGATCGAACAACTACGGCCAACTGGGCACGGGGAGCACCACGTCCTCCTCGGCGCCACAGCCGGTTGTGGGGAGCGGAGAATTCGTGGGCATTGTCGCTGGCTATGGCCGAACCTGTGCGCTCGATGTCGATGGCGAGACCTGGTGCTGGGGCGACGGAAGCGGAGACTCCTTCTCCCCGCTCCCGTCGGGCACCTATACCGTGCCGACCCGCCCGATCCCGGGACAGCACTACTACTCCCTGGCCGTCGGGGAGACCTCGGTTTGTGGCATCCAGCTCAGTGGAGTGGCCACCTGTTTTGGGTCGATGGGAGACGGCGGATTGGGTACCAGGATCGATTATCCATTCCACACCACTGCTCCGGTGCGCCCAGATGTCGGCGAGAGTTTCGCTGCCGTGACAGCCGACGGCTCTAGCTCGTTCTTCGGGACCTCACGCTACGGGGAGGTCTTCTGGTGGGGGGGAGAGTACCATTCGGGATTCACCATGCGCCCACTCCCCATTACGCCGAGCTTCAGGGTCATCGACATCTCTGCCAGCCGGGGCCAGTACTGCGTTATCTCGGAGGCGGGCGGAGTGTATTGCGGGAAGCGAGATCGCGAGTACGCATTTCATGGGGAGGAGCGGTTGATAGGGGTACCAGCGATAATGACTCCGTGAGCACCCGCATTCTCCCCCACGTGCTACTGGGCGCGGTTGCCACCCTCACCGCCTGCAACGACCCCTCGAGCGTCGATTCCCCCTACATCGTCACCCCGGTGACGACGACGGCGCTGGCCGGGACGCCCGGCTGGCCGCTCAACGACACGCTCGTGGTCGAGGTGCGCGACGCCGAGGGGCATCTCGTGCCGGGCGCCAAGGTGACCTGGTCGCTGCCGAGTGGCGGTCGGCTCGCCGTCCAGCTGGCGGATGCCGAAGACCGGATGACGGGCACCACGGACAGCGACGGGCACAACTACGCGGTCTGGACGCTGGGGTTGGACGAGGGGACGCAGGTGGCCAAGGTGGCGGCGGGGTTCGGGGAACCGGTGACGTTTGCGGCTTCGGCGACGGTGCTGCACGCTGTCTCAGTCTCGGTCGCCTCAGGATACACGTGCGCCGTTCTGTCCGACAACCGACCGGTCTGCTGGGGCCAGAATCAGTATGGCCAACTCGGCACCGGCGACACGCTCGCTCGTGCCACTCCTACCCCGGTCGTCGGCCTGCCCGCGGTACAAGAGATCCAGGTGTCGAATGGATATGGTGCCGTCACCTGTGCCCGCGACCTTGCAGGTGACGTCTGGTGTTGGGGGTACGATCCCTACGGGGCAGGGGGTCCGGCCGCCAGCGAGGCTCCGCAGCTCCTGCCCTCCCGGGTGGCCGGGGCGGAGGGCGCCGTGTCGCTTGCCCTCGGCCCGCAATACGGTGGCCACACCTGCGCGGTGTTCCCTGGGGGTGGCGCCAAGTGCTGGGGATACAATGGGACGGGGATGCTCGGCACCGGTGATCTCGTATCCTCAGCGTCACCACGAACGGTCATCGGGAACAACAGCTTCAGCCGCGTCTTTGCGTCGGATGATCTCACCTGCGCCCTCGACTCCGATGGAGAGGTCTGGTGCTGGGGGAATGTCTACAACCAGCTGTCCCCACTTCCCTATGGGATCTATACTTCGCCGGTCCGCCCCGTCCCGGGATACCGGTTCGTCTCCCTCGCCATCAGTTGGTACGGGGTATGTGGCATCCAGCCGGATGGTTCCACGTCGTGCTTTGGAGACTGGTCGGCCACGGGGAGGCCGTATCCCCCACCCACGAGGAGTGGTGTGACCACCGAACCGGTGCATCCCGATCTCCAACCCAATCTTGCGGAGATCGGAACCGATGGGGCCCGGCTCATGTTCGGGCTGTCACGGTATGGTGAAACCTATTTTTGGGGGGAGTACTGGGAAAATCCGGATCCCACGTCTCGCGTCATCCAGCGCCCGCGGTTCGTGAAGATCGCTGGCGGCTACTACCAATTTTGCGGGATCGCCGAGTCAGGTGGACTCTACTGCGGGAATATTCCGCGGTACCAGAACCCCGAGAGTCGCATCAGCCTCTTTGGGGTCCCGTCCCTCGTGAATCCGTGACCATCCGCCAGCTCTCCCTCGGCGGCATCCCTGCCGTCTCCCTTTCCAACGATCTGCTCGAGCTGGTGATCGCTCCCACCCTCGGCATGAAGATCACCAACCTGCGCCGCCGCCGGGGCCGGGAGTGGCTCTGGCGCAACCCGGCCATCCCCTACGCGCCGGGCGTCCCCGGCAGCTCCTACGTGGAGACTGCCGACAGCGGCGGCTGGGACGAGTGCTTTCCCACCATTCAGCCATCGCGCATTCCCGGCGCGCCGCCCGAGACGCCGCCCCTCCCCGATCACGGCGAGCTCTGGTCCGCCCGCTGGGAATCCCGCATCTACGAGCACGCCGAAGGGACGGTGATCTCCGGCACCGCACGGGGCGCGGCGCTGCCATATGAGTTCACACGAGAGGTCTCGCTCTCGGCGGACGAGCCCATCGCGGTGTTCCGCTACCGGGTCCGGCACACCGGCGGCGCCCCGTTCCCCTGGATCTGGGCCGCGCATCCGCTCTTCGGTGTGCGCCCGGGGATGCGGATCGTCCTTCCCACGGTGGAGCAGGTGCGATGCTCCGACGTGGTGGGGCGGAACGACTGGTCGGCAGGGGAGGTCGTCCCTTGGCCGCTCGATGCGGGAGCCGACGCGTTCGTGTTCCCCGAGCAGCCGGGGTGGGCCGCGATGGTCCATGCCGACGTCGGCAGCTCGGGTCGGGTGCTGCTGCAGGACCCGGAGGCGGGGGAGTGGCTCGATTTCCTGGTCGATCCGCTGGACACCCCGCAGGTGGGACTCTGGCTCAACTGTGGCGGGTGGGCCCCAGGGGGCATCGAGCCCTACTACAACTGCGCCATCGAACCCGGCATCGGCGCGCCCGGACGACTGCAGGATGCTGCAGGGGACTGGGGGGTGGCCCCGACCTTGCACCCCGGTGAAGAGCGCGCGTGGCGGCTGACCGTGGGCCTCTGGAACGAGGAGGACTAGCGGACCGGCCGTTTGCGCTGCACCTTAGCTGCCCCTTGTTCCCCGACCCGGATGCAGGCGCAATGGCCCGACCGATGTCCGACGCATACCGCCTGGTGCAGGCCGCGATCGCCGACCTGCCCAACGTCACCACCCGGAAGATGTTCGGGGCGGAGGCGTACTTTCACGGGCGGCGGATGTTCGCCTTCCTGCGCGAGGACCTGGTGGTGCTGAAGCTCCCGGAGAGCCAGCGCGAGGAGTTGCTGGAAGCGAAGGCGGCGCGGCCGTTCCTGGTGAACGAAAACGCCGGATTCGGGCGGTGGGTGGAAATACCGGGGACGGGTGAGGCGGCGGAACGGGCGGTCCTGCTGGTGCAGTCGGCCTACGCCGCCGCCAAGCGTCCCGACCGCGACGGACCTCGCCGCCGGCGCAGACGGCGGGCCACGAAGACGGAAGCCTGACGACACCGGCCCACTCCTACGAGTGGGCCGTTTCCTTTTCCTGCCGTTGCGCCAGCATCCGCGCCACCGCCGCGATGGTGAGCGGCGCACTCCCCTCCGCCCGATTGTTCACCAGCACATAGGCCGGGATCCGTGCCTTCACCGCCGTCTCGATGAGCCGGACGAGATCGGCGCGCAGCTCGGGATTCCGGTCCTGGATCCGGTCGTAGGGCTGGAAGGCGTCCACCGCCGCGGCGTAGTACCGCCCCGGCCGGAGCAGCGCGCGTGCCACCACGAACGGCGCCCCGATGGCGCCCGGCAGGTCGAGCTGCTCCCCGATGGACGGCATGCGGGTCCACGAATTGAAGCAGTGCGCCACGCTGTGCTCCCGCAGCACGGCAAAGTACGCCGGCGTCAGGTACTCCTCGTTCCGGAGTTCCACCGCGTAGGGGGCGGAACGGGGGAGGGCGGAGAAGAACGCATCGAGCCGGTCGGCGAACGCCTGCGGCGCCGGCTTCGACTTGCCGGTCAGTGCCTGGAACTCGAAAATGAACGGGCCGATGTGATCGCTGAAGTGCCGCAGGCAGGGATCGAGCACCGCCTCGATGAAGAGCTCAGGATTGAGAAAGTCCGGGTTCGGCTGCCCGGCGTGGGCCTTGTCGCGCATCTTGGAGTGGGTGTGCACGGTAATCCGGTCCCAGACCTTGCTGGCACAGCGGAATCCGGCCGGCAGGGCGGAGGCGTACTCGGTGAGCGTCTTCTCCGACATCGGGTTGTAGAAGCTGGAGTCGATGCCGACCGTGGAGAAGAGCGGCCACCGGGCGTACTCGGCAAGCATCTTTCCGCTGGCGCCGCTCTTGGGATACTTCTTGTGGTAGATGAGTCCCTGCCACCCCGGGTAATTCCACGACGACGTCCCGAAGTGCACGCCGGCCGGGAGCGCGGTCCGGAGGCGATCGAGCTCCTCCGGTACAACAGTGTCGTCGGTCGTCACGTCAGCTGCCCGGGGCGATCCGGTAGATGGTGCCGCTCGCGAGGACGACGTACAGCTCTCCGCGGGCGTCTTCGCCGAAACTGGTGATCTGTTGTTTCGTGTCGAGCGTAGGCCAGGACCTGGCGTCCGCGGCGCTGCCGTTGCGGTAGACGAAGCTCCGGATCCACCCGTTGCAGTAGTCCCCGTAGAAGTAGGTGCCGACCAGTTCCGGGATGGCTTCTCCCCGGTACACAAAGCCGCCGGTAATCGAGCAGCCGTCGCCATGGCCATACTCGACGACCGGCATGACAAGCCCGGTCCGGTTGCAGGTGCTGCTCTTGTAGCAGTGGTCGCCCTCCATGATGGCCCAGCCGTAGTTCTCGCCGCCGGTGCTGGCGGCGGGCTGCACATCCACTTCCTCCCACGCGTTCTGTCCGACGTCAGCGATGTAGAGATCGCCGGTGGCGCGGTCGAAGCTGTAGCGCCATGGATTGCGGAGGCCCCAGTTCCAGAGCTCGCCGCGCACGTTCGGCTGTCCCACGAAGGGGTTGGTGGCCGGAATGGTGTAGGGCGCGCCATGGTCGATGTCGAGGCGCAGCAGCGACCCCAGGAGGTCGTCGCGGTTCTGGCCGTGGCCCTGGGGGTCACCGCCGCTGCCGCCGTCGCCAAACCCGGCGTAGAGGTAGCCGTCCGGCCCGAAGAGGACGTTGCCGCCGTTGTGGTTGCCGTAGGGCTGGGCCACCTCGAGGATCACCTGCTCGGTGGCGGGGTCGAGCACGTCGGGGTCGGCGCCGGTGGTGAACGTGGCGATGCGGCTTGTCCCGCCGCCGGTGCTGCCCGCCACGGTGAAGCTCAGCACCACCCGCCCGTCGGTGGGATGGAAGGCCAGGCCGAGAAGTCCCTGCTCGCTCCCGGTCGTCACGCGGCCGCTCAGGTCGATGAACGGCGTGGGCAGGAGGACGCCGTGCTCGATGATCCGCACGGTGCCCCGCTTCTCCACGACGAAGAGCCGGCTGGTATCGCCCGGTGCGGCGGTGACGAGCACCGGCATGTTCAGTCCGCTCGCGACTTGTTCGAGCCGGACCTGGGCCGTGCCCGGCGGCAGCGTGCTTGTTGGGGTGTCGCCCGCGCACATCAGGAACAGGCCGAGACACGCGGTGCTGGCGGTGAGCGAGCGGAACAGTCGCGGCATCAGGTGGCCTCCTTGGCGTTGTTCGGGGCGGCGCGCAGCTGTGCCGCGGCCGGTGCGTCCACGCTGCGGAGATGCAGATCGCGCTGGGGGAACGGAATCTCGATGTCGGCGGCGACCAGGGCGTTGTTGACGGCGGTGGTGACATCGCTTCGCAACGCGAGAACCTGGCTGATGTCCGAGATCCAGAACCGCAGCTCGAAATTCAGGGCGCTGTCGCCGAATCCGATGAAGAGGGCGACGGGCGCCGGTTCCCGCAGGATGCTGGGGTACTGGGTTGGTACCTGGCGCAACAGCTCGAGCACCCGGGACGGCTCGGTCCCGTAGGCGACGCCCACCTCGATGGTGAGCCGGCGCAACTGGTCGGACAGGGTCCAGTTGACCACGTCATTGGAGATGAGGGAGGCGTTCGGCACGATCACCTCCGCGCCATCATAGGTGCGGATGATGCTCGCGCGGAAGCCGATGCGGCGAACCTCGCCGTTGAGGTTGTCGCCGGAAGAGGTCTGGACCTGGACGATGTCTCCCTCCCGTATCGGGCGTTCGAAGGCGAGAATGAGCCCCGCCACGAAATTGCTGACGATGGTCTGGAGCCCGAAACCGACGCCGACGCCGAGCGCGCCTCCCAGGATGGTCAGCTGGGTGAGCTTCAGGCCAGTCGCGGCCAGGGCAAAGAAGAACCCGACCCCGATGAGGACGTAGCGGGTGAGTCGCGCAACGACACTGGGCAGCCCCTTCGGCATCTCGAGGCGCGACAGCACGTCCACCTCGAGGACGCCGGATATGCCGCGACTCAGCAGGACACTCACCCAGATTGTGGTGATGAACAGGAGGATGCTGCCGAGGGAGAGGTGCAACTCGCCCAGGGTCAGGGAGGCGTCCAGGGCGCGGCGTGAGAAGGTCCAGAGCGGGTCCATCAGGTCGAAGACCGTGAGCGTGATGATCACCCAGAGCAGTGCCGAGACGAACCGCACGAGACGGAGTCCGTCGCGCACGAGGTCGTCCTTCCGTTGAGTCACGAACCGCGAAACCCCGGCGGCTTCGGAGCGGGTGGTCACGATCAGGATGCCGTCAAAGATCTGCACCGCGGCGAGCACGACCAGGAGCAGGTAGATGCTCGTCACCGTGCCACCGGTCAGGAAGTAGGCGAGGGAGGTGTTGCCGATCGTGTTTGATCCGGCCGCGACGAGCATCGCCAGCGCCGACAGCTGCGCCGCCGCGCGCACAGCGGTGGCGTACCCCTCCGCAGCGAGCACCTCGAGCTGGGCGCCCTTGCGGAGCAGCCGGAGGAGTATCGTCGCACCAACGAGCGCGATTGCCAGGCTGCCGAGCCGCTGATAGGCCGAGCCTGTCACCAGGAGCGTCCCCACGCGCTGGACGGCGAAGAGGAGCGACCAGCCGATGGCCGGCCGGATCAGCTTGGGGGGGAGCAAGCCGGGCAACAGGATGAGCAATGCCGGGACTCCGGCCAGGAGCGCCAGGTCGTAGACGGAGATGGGGGCGCGCGGATACAGGAAGAGCCCGGCCACCGTGACGACCAGCCAGGCGCCGGCGATTGGATGGTCGAGAATGCGGCGCGCGGTCGCTGCCGGCTGCTCGGCCGTATGCCGATCGAGCTTGTTGCGAAACCAGAACGCGGCGAACAGGATGCCGAGTGTGGACGCGAGGTGGAAGTAGATCGGCAGCCGGTACGCGTCGTGGAAGTACGTGAGTTCCTGCCGGGTGCGGGTGGCGCCCAGCCGGACCGCGGAGGCCAGCCCCGGCGCGCTGTCAGTCCGGCCCAGGTGCTGCCAGAGCGGGGGCGCGTCGATCCGGAGGAGATCGCGCCGGAGCGACGCCAACTGTTCTGCCGTTTGGTCATCCTGCTGCTGCAGCACCGCCAACGTGCGGGTGATTTGTGACTGGAGCCTGACCACGGCGACGATGCGCGCCTCGACGGTGTCCTTCAGCACCGCGTTGCGTTGCAGGACACTCTGCACCAACGCCGTCACGTCCGGGGAGGCGTTTGCCTTCCTCGCCTCGGCCAGGGTGAGTCGCCAGGTGGTGTCCCTGCGAATCAGTTCGGTCTGGATGCCCGCGATGGCTCCCGTCCGATCACTGATCGATTGTTGCCATCCGCGCATCTGGCCGGTCCGGCGGACCCACTCGTTGTGCAGGTCGGTGAGGGAGCGCTTGGTGAGTTGCTCCTGTCCGGAGCGCTTTTGCAGTTCCAGCACCGCATTGATCGTGTCCCGCGCCGCTTCGTAGGCGGCGGTCGTGCGTGCAATGACACGATCGGGGGGCAGGGCCTGCCAGATCTCGTCGAGCCGGGCCTCGGTCGCTGCGGCCCGGGTCGGGATGTCCGGTACCGGGATGGCGGCTGGCGGGAGTGTGTCGGCGGCCGGCGTCGGGGTGTCCCCGGGCACGGACGGTATTTGCGCGGCCGCCGGGGCTACCAGCGTCACGAGCAGCAGGGCACAGGTCAGCGGGGAGTGGCGCATCCGGCTCTCGGCAGTGGGAAGGGGCCAGCCTCCAAGATACGCCGGGCCCCGCGGTCTGGCACCCCGGTCAGGCGCCCAGCCGGGCCAGCATCCGGTCCACCCGCTCGAGGTGGGTGACGGTCAGGGTGATGGCGCCAAACTCTTCCTCCACCTTTCCCTTGAGCAGGAACGGCCCCTGGTCGAAGAGGACGTGCCCGCGTGTCCGGTACACCTCCGGAAAGAGCACCGCCTCGACCAGGCCGTCGCCGTCGTCAAAGGTGGCGAACTGCATCGGCTCGTTGGCCGCGGTGTGCACCGGTTTGGCGGTGGTCAGCATCCCCGCCAGGATCACGCTCTGGCCCACATGCTTCGGCAGGTCGGGGCTCCTGACCAGCCGGAAGCGTCGCAGCCGCTCGGCGTAGAGCGCCATCGGATGGCTCTCGGTGAGGAAGCCGAGGGCGGAATACTGGTCTTGGCGACAACGCTCCGCTGTGTAGTTGGGAAGGCGGGGCGGCGGGGCCGCTGGGCCGGAAAACAAGGGGGCGCCCCGACCTGCAGTTCCTGCCCCGCTGCCCTGCAGCCCCGCTGCCCCACTGTCCACCATCCACAGCATCATCGGCCGGGTCATCCCATTGGCGATGCTGTCGCAGGCGCCGGCCTTGATGAGGGTGCGGAGGTCGTCGTGCGACAGGCGCGCGCGGGCGCGGAGATCGGAGAGGTCGCGGTACGGCGTGCCCCGCGCCGTACCGTCACCCCGGCCCCCGGCTTTCGCCGGGGCAGGGTCGCCGGGGTCCATGTTGTTCTGCCCCGCCGATCCCACCTCATCCCCTGTCCCCCTCTCCATGATTTGGAGAGGGGGAACGTCTACGCAGCGTGCCGATGAGATCTTTTCTGTGCCGTCTGCAGAAAGCCCCATGATGAACTGGAGCCCGATCCGCAGCTCACCCCCCTTGCCCGTGGTGCGGAACTCACTGGCATTCACGTCCGGCGGCAGGATGGTGATTCCCATCCGCCGCGCCTCCGCCACGTACGCGAAGGGATGGTAGAAGCCGCCGCCGTTGGCGAGCACCGCCGCCATGAACTCCGCCGGATAGTTGGCGCGGAGGTAACAGGCCTGCTGCGCCACCTGGATATAGGACGCCGAGTGGCCCTTGCAGAAGCTGTAGCCGGAAAAGGACATCACCATCTGCCAGACCTGCTCGGTGACGGCGTCGTCCCGGCCGAGGGAGCGGGCGCCGCGAAGAAACTCCTGGGCATACGACGCCAGGAGCTTGGCGGGCCGCTTCTTCTGCAGCGACTTCCGGAGCCCGTCGGCGTCGGCCAGCGACATCCCGGCGTACGCCTGACAGACATGCACCACGTCCTCCTGGTACACCATGATGCCGAAGGTCTCGGCCAGGGTGTCGCGCAGCACCGGGTGGAGCGGCGCGTACGGCTCGCCGTGCAGCCGCGAGAGATATTGCCGGATGAAACGGTTCGACGCGGGGCGAATGATGCTGGTGTTGAGCACCAGCAACTCAAAGCTGTCGGCACGGGACTTGGCGCAGAGCTGCCGCGAGGCGGGGCTCTCGGTGTAGAAGACCCCCATCGTCTGCCCGGTGCGGAAGAGCGCCTTCGTGGCGGGATCGTCCCCCACCTCCTGCGACGTGTAGTCGATCTGGCGGCCAGTGTTCTCGCGGACGGCGCTGATCGCGTCGCGGATGACGGCGAGCGAGCGGTTGCCGAGGAGGTCGATCTTGACGAGGCCGGCGTCCTCCGCACCGTCCTTCTCGAACTGGATGACGGGCACGGTCAACTCCGGTGCGCCGTCGAGCACCTTGGCCGCCCGTTCCAGCGGCACATGGTCGGTGAGCGCCGTTGGCACGATGACCACGCCACCTGGGTGCAGCGAGAGGTGCCGCGGCACGCCGACCAGCGGCTCTGCCTCGCGGGCAAAGGTCCGCCATGCCTTCGGGAGGTCGAGTCCCTGGAAGTTGGGGTGGGTGGCGAGGAGACTGTCGAGCGGCTCCCCTTCGTGATACCAGGGAATGCGCCGGGTCACCTCGCGGATTTCGCCGGCGGGACGGCCGTGCACTTTGGCCACCTCGCGGAGCGCGCCGCGGAGCCGGAAGCAGTTGTGGTTGGCCACCATCGCCGCGCGCGGAAAGGGGTAACGGCGGAAGACATACGCCAGCACCCGGTCCCGCTCGTCCCAGGGAAAGTCGAGATCGATGTCGGGGGGATCGGTGCGCGCGGGGTTGAGAAACCGCTCGAAGAGGAGCCCGGCGCCGAGCGGCTCCACGTGCGTGATGCCGAGGCAGTAGCTCACCACCGAATTGGCGACGGAGCCGCGGCCGCAGTGCGTGGGGCCGTGGGCGACGATGTCGTGCACCACCAGGAAGTAGTCCGCAAACCCCTTCATCCCGATGATGGCGAGTTCGTGCTCCAGCCGGTCGCGGGTGACGGGCGCCACGGTGCCGTAGCGCCGCTCGGCGCCGGCGTAGGCCAGCGCGCGGAGCTGTTCGAAGGCGTCGGTGCGGTCGGTCATCCGCGGCGGGACGACCCGGCCGAGGGGAATGCGCCAGCGGCAGCGGTCGGCAATCTCCTCCGCGGCGGTGAGCGCCTCGGGACAGTCGGGAAAGGCGTGGGCGAGGTCGTCCGCGTGGCGTAGCCACGCGGACGACGGCGAGGCCGCGGGGCCGCGGGGCAGGGCGGCAGGTTGCTCGAGCGCCGCGAGCGTGGTGTTCTGGCCGATGGCGACGAGTAACCGATGCCGCGCCCAGTCCTCCGGGTTGGCGAAGGCGACGGCGTTGCTGGCCACGGCGGGGAGGCCCATCCGCCGCGCGGCGGCGAGCACGCCGTGCCGCTCCCGGCCCGGCACCAGCTCGGCGTAGAGGTCGCTGGGTCCGCTCATCGCGCGGACTCGCTCGAGGAACGGAACGGAACGGGAGAGGAGCACGAGGCCGCCTCGGTCAGCGGCAACGATCTCCGCCAACGATGCTGCCCCGCTGTTGCCGCCTCCCTGCCTCCCGGCCTCCCAACCCCGCTGTTCTGCCTCACCCCCTAGCCCCCTCTCCATGATATGGAGAGGGGGGACTTTCCTTTCCATCCAATGGATTTGCGTAATCGCTCGGCACAGCGCTCCCCATCCCCGTTCATCTTGCGCCAGCGCCACCGCCTCCTGGTCCTCGAGCCGGAGATGCGCACCGAGGATGGGGCGGATGCCAGCCGACTCGGCGGCCTGCTGGAACTCCACCGCCCCGTACACGCCGTTCGTGTCGGTGCAGGCGAGGGTACGAAAGCCGCGCGCGATCGCAGCCTGGACGAGCGCTTCAGGGCTCGATGCGCCGAAACCGAAGGAGAAATGCGAGTGCGTGTGAAGATGAGTAAACACGGTGTGTCTCGGCAGACTTGATCTGTGGGGGTCGGCGTGGTCGTCGGCTTCGGCAGCACCGAACCCGGCCGCCCCGCTCCCCTGTGGTGGTGCCTGCGCCGACGAACCCTGCCTCCCTCATCACGGCGCGGCGCAGGCTCGCGGCGGCGATGCTACGTTGCTCGCTTCCATGGCGGGTTCAGCTTCAGGATCCGCTTGTACGCCGGACACCCCGGCGTGTGCGCGCCCGGCAAGTACCCGGTGCTGAGGAGAAACTCGCCGGTGATTTCGCCGCCGGTGAAGCGAAAGGTTTGCCTGAAGAGCCGAACCCATTCCTCCTTGGGGAGCGGGTGGTGCGCATCGAGCCAGGCGGCGAAGCCGCCATGCGACGTGCGGAGCGCGAGCACTTGCCGAGCGTTGTGGACGGCGGCTTCAACCTTGAGGCGGTTGCGGATGATGCCGGCGTCGGCCAGCAGACGGTTGGTGTCGCGCGCGCCGTAGCGCGCCACCGTCTCGACGTCGAAGCCGCTGTAGGCTTGCCTGAACGCCTCGCGCTTCTTGAGGATGGTGAGCCAGCTGAGACCGGCCTGGTTGATTTCCAGGATCAGCCGCTCGAAGAGCGCCGACTCGTCGGCGATGGGGACGCCGTACTCGGTGTCGTGGTAGGGGCCGTGCCACTCGTGGCCCGGCGCGATCTCGCAGTATGTCGTGGCCATGTCGTGTTCCTTGCGTCCGTGGTCGTCGGGGACGTCCGCTCCGGCGGACGCTCTAACCACCCCACCCCCCACTCCTGCGTGCTGCCGTCGCTGACGATCCCCTTCCTCCCTCAGCGCTCCGCAAAATGCCTGAGGTGCCCCACCGACTCCGAATCTGGTCGATGGCTGCCTGAATCACGACTTCCTGTTCTCCGGCACCGTCGTCCGGCCCCGCTGCCCCGCTGCCCCGCTGCCCCGCCTCAAAGAGCTCCATCTGTACTTCCATCTCTACTAACTGTTCCGCCGCGAGGGCCACGGTACGGACGGCGATGCGTTTGGTGTTGGCCAATGTAAAGGCGCGGCGGGCGGCGTCGAGCAGCGCCACGTCGAGTGCGGCGCCGGGGAGTGTGACGATGCGGCCGCTGGTGCTGTAGTCGGCGTAGGCCAGGTCGAGGCGAAGCCGCCGGGTGACGAGGTGCCGGGTCCGGAGCCTGGCGCCGAGGCGCTCGGTGAGCCGGCGCAGGAGGGCGAAGAGCACGCCGAGGTCGTTGGTGTCGGTGGCCAGGGTATGGGCGGCGCGGAACTCCCGCCGGATGGCGGGGGGGAGGACGGGGCGGGGGTCGATCCCACGCGCCTTGGCGTGGAGTTCGGCGCCGGCGCGGCCGAAGACCTGGCCGAGGGCGGGGGCGCCGACCGCGGCGACCGCACCGATGAGTTCGAGCTGGTAGTCGTCGAGCCGTTCGCGGATCCGCTCGGCGACGTCGGGGAGGAGCGTCACGCGATGCGGAGAGAGGAACGCGGCCTCGCCCCCTTCGGGCACGGGGACGACGGCGTCACGGTTGCTGCTCCGGTCGGTGTCGCGCTGTCCCGCGGCGACGGTCGTCACCAGCTTGTTGGCGCCGACGCCGACGGTGACGGGCAGGCGGATGCCGGTGCGTGCCTCGCGGTGGATGCGGAGCGCCACGTCCACCGGCGGGCCGAAGAGGGCGCCGGTGCCGGTCACGTCGAGGTAGGCGTGCCCGTAGCCGCGGGGTTCGATGACCGGCGCGTAGCGGCGGAAGATGTCGTGCAGCGCGGCGGAGGCGCGGGCGTAGAGCCTGGGGTTGGGCGGCAGGAGGGCGAGGTCGGGGCAGCGTTTCCTGGCCTGGCGCACCGGCATGCCGCGTGTGATGCCGGCGGCGTGCGCCTCGGGAGAAAGGGCGAGCACGGTGGCGCGGTCGGCGCCGGGTGCCGCCACGGCGGCGGGCCGTCCGCGGAGGGCGGGGGCCACGAGCGCCTCGACGGTGGTGCAGAAGGCGGGAGGGTCAATGAAGAGGACGGAACGGGTCACAGTCCGTGGCCCCCTTCGAGCCCGAGTTCCTGCCGGATGGCGTCGAGGCGCCGGGCGAGGGCCGTCGTGTAATCCTTGCCGGCGGTTTGCCGCTGTCCGTAGCGGCGGGCGTAGCGCGCGGCGAGGTCGGGAAACTCCCGGGCCAGGTGCGGAAGGAAGTGGCGCCGCGCCGCGGGGCCGAGTCGGAGCGCCTCCCCGGCCACGCGACGGGCACCAGCCTCCTTCGCCGCGCGGAAGAGCGCGGTCAGTTGTGTCCGGCCATCGGTCACGCCGGGAATGATGGGGGCCACGAGGAGGCCGACGTCGAGGCCGGCGGCCGCCAGGCGGCCGAGGGCACGGAGCCGGGCATGCGGGGCGGGGGAGCGGGCCTCGATCCGCCGGACCAGCCGCCCCTCGAGGGCGGCCAGCGAGATATGAATGCGCACCGTGTGACGTTCGGCGAGCTGCACCAGGAGATCGATGTCCCGGGTGATGAGCGGCGACTTGGTGATGATGCCGAGGTGGAGCCCGCGGTGCGGGAGGAGCGACTCGAGCAGCCCGCGGGTGATCCGGAAGCGCCGCTCGGCGGGCTGATAGGGATCGGTGGCGGTGCCGATGACGATGGGCTTCCCGTCGATGCGGGCGGGAATGAGCGTCCGGCGGAAGATGGTCGGCGCGTTGGTTTTGACGAGAATGCGTGTTTCAAACGGATCAGGGCGAGGAAGCGGGGAAGCGGGGAAGGAAAGACGCTCCATGGTCCACCGATGGGTATCGCGGGCATAGCAGTAGGTGCAGCCGAATTCGCAGCCGATATAGGGGTTCACCGACCAGAACGGCATGTGGGTGGCCGCCGGACTGTTGAGCACGGAGCGGGTCGGCACTGCCTCGAAGGTGACGGCGCGGCTCTCGGCGACGCCGAGGCGGGGCAGCGGGGCTGCGGGGCCGCGGGGCAGGAACGAGAGTTGGGATCCGCGCTGGAGCGACTGCCCACCTGCCCCGCTGCCCACCGGCCCCGCCACTAGCCGCACCTCCCCCATCCACAGGCCCGGCAGGTCACGCAGCCGGAGTTATGGGCCACGGGGCCGGCGCATTCGGGGCAGACGCGTATGCACCGATAGGCCAGGGGGTTCGCTCGTTGGGATGAGCCATTGGCTTGGGGAGACGGGTATTGGGGCCGCGGAGGCGGTGGGGGAGTGGGTGGCATGGCGCCCTCTTTCGGCTTTTGTTCGGTTGCTTAAACCGAACATATACCGAATAAAGATGGGCGTCAAGATCAGGCTGCTGCCTCGCTGAAGTCCACCCGTCGCCCATCCTGTCGGATGTAGTCGAACCACCCCTCAAATCGGGCGATGACTTCCTGCCCGCCGAAGTCGTCGCCCTTGTTGTAGACGAAATAGTCCGAGCCGCCAGCGCGCAGGGCGAGCCCGTCGTGCTGCTGCTCCCACCAGCAGTAGGTGACAAAGAGATAATTCCGGTTGATGAGCAGCCCGATCATGTTCGGCATGTAGTCGTAATGGTACAGGGTCAGTCTCGACGGGTTCGGAAGCGCCGCGATGGCGGCGGCCCGGCGCCGGACCTGCCGGGCGATGGCGCCCGCCATCTCGAAGCGCCCGAAGACCGCATCCTCGGGGGTGCAGAGCTTCGGTTCGAGGAGGGCAACCTCGATTTCGAAGCGAACCTTCTCCGCCAGCGAGTCGGGGTCGTGATCATTGAGCATCTTCTCCAGCACGTTCTGCCAGCCGTGGCGGCCCGCGAGCCCGATGTAGTGAATCGTGACCTCGCGCTCGTCGGCCACGATCTCACGGATCTCCCGGTAGAGGTCGTTGGAGTTGATCAGGTTCACGCCGCGCGGGGCCTTGACGGTCTTCTCGTAGATCTCGAACAGCATCTCGAGCAGGATGAGCCCGAGCGCGATCAGTGCGCCGGCGCCCGCGGCATCGCGCACGTCGGCCGGTAACAACGCGGCAGGGAGCGACTGCACCAGGACGACCACCAGCATCGTCAGGTAGGCAATCGGCTTCTTCGCCTTTTCGTAGCCCTCGCGGATGCGTTCGATCAGGGACTTCGGCCGGCCGTACATCGGCAATCTCCTGGTGGGAGCGGGCGAGGAGGGGATGATTTTTCATCATAACCCTCAGACCGGGATGCGCCACCACCGGATAGTCTCTGCGCGGGCCTCTTCGGCCGATACAACGGTAAGTGGTTGCAGGGTAATTGGATACGACTTGATTTAGAGATAATCAAACAGCAAATTGCATTACGGGCCGGGGGTTGAACTCACCGCGCTCCGCGTTGGGTTCCTGCCGCCCACGTCGCACCAAGGAGGCTGCTCAGCCGATCACATTTTCGTTCCTCCAGCCAGGAGGCGTTCACCATGTTTGTCGGACACTACGGCGTGTCCTTCGCTGCCAAACGCTTTGACTCCTCGATTCCGCTCTGGGTGCTCTTCCTCGCCGTCCAACTCCTCGATGTCATCTGGGCCCCATTCATTCTCCTCGGCATCGAGAAGCTCCGGATCGTGCCCGGAATCACGGCCTCGAATCCCCTGGATCTCTACTACATGCCGTACACGCACAGTCTCGTGGCCGCTCTGCTCTGGTCGATCATCGTGTTCGTCGGCTACCGGGCACTCAACAGGCACCGCGGGGGCGGGCGCGCGGCGCTCGTGGTTGCGGTCGCAGTTTTCTCGCATTGGATCCTCGATTTCCTCGTACATCGGCCGGACCTGCCACTCTATAGCGACACAATGAAGGTTGGCCTCGGGCTCTGGGACTACCCTGTCGTCGCCCTCGCGCTGGAATCCGCGTTGTTGTTCGGCGGGATTTGGCTCTACCTGGCCAGGGCGACGGTGCGTCGGCTGCCAGTCGTGATCTTTGGCGCCGTGATGCTGGTGATCCAGGTCTACATCTTCTTCGGCCCCCCGCCGGCATCCGACAAGGCGGCCGCATGGACCGCGCTGGCTGCCTACGGAGTCTTCGCCTTTGTCGCCGCCCGATTGGATCGACCACCTGCTGGAGCAGTCGCGGGGCACAGCGGGCAAGCGGCGGTAGATTGATGTAACGGCCTTGGTGTGTAGCATTCTCAGAATGCAGTCGTACCGCCGTCAGCACCTGAGGCTTCCCGATCGAGGCTTGCCCAATCGATGCGATTTCAGCACGCATTTGCCTGCTTCGCTCTTGCCATCGGTGGCGGCGCGTTGCCCCTGGCCGCCCAGGCGCCGCGCGCCACCGTCCGCGAATACGAGCGGGTGTTTCCAACCTATCCGTTCAGCGACCCGAACCCGATCCCGGTCGTCGGTCGGATCTATCCGTATTTCCGCTTCGATGGCTTCACCGACGTTGCCGAGCCGCGCGCCTGGAAGGTCGTCGAGCTCGAGAACGCCTACCTCAAGGTGATGATCCTGCCGGAAATCGGCGGCAAGATCTGGAACGCCGTGGACAAGCGGACCGGCCGATCGTTCATCTATTTCAACCAAGTGGTGAAGTTCCGCGACATCGCCATGCGCGGCCCCTGGACCAGCGGCGGCATCGAGGCCAACTACGGGATCATCGGCCACACGCCGAACGTGGCGACGCCGGTGGACTACGTGACGCGCACCAACCCCGACGGCAGTGTGAGCTGCATCATCGGTGCGCTCGACCTCCTCACCCGCACCCCCTGGCGGCTCGAGATCCGGCTCGGCCCCGCCGACGCGTCGTTCAGCACGACCTCCTTCTGGTACAACGCCTCGGCGCTGGAGCAGCCTTACTACTCCTGGATGAACGTCGGCATTCCGGTGCGCGGCAACCTCCAGTTCGCCTACCCGGGCACCAGCCGCCTGGGCCACGCCGGCGAGCACGCCCCTTGGCCCGTCGACACCACGGGGCGCGACCTCAGCTGGTACGAGAACAACGACTTCGGCGGGTACAAGTCGTACCACGTCTTCGGGCGGGAGACTGATTTCTTCGGGGCCTACTGGCACGACGACGACGTCGGGATGGTCCGCTACGCGCCGCGCGACGAGAAAGCCGGCAAGAAGATCTGGATTTGGGGCCTCTCCCGGCAGGGGATGATCTGGGAGCAGCTGCTCACCGACAGCGACGGGCAGTACGCCGAGGTGCAGTCGGGGCGGCTGTTCAACCAGACGGCGGAGCAGAGCACCTTCACTCCCTTCAAGCACTTCGGCTTCACGCCCCACGTCGCCGATCGGTGGACCGAGTATTGGTATCCCGTTGGCGGCATTGCCGGCATCGTCGCGGCGAGCCGCCTTGGCGCCATGAACGTGACGATGCTGGATGATCGGCTCGTCATCGCGCTTTCGCCCGTGGAACCGCTCGCCGACACCGTCAGCGTGTATGCCGGGGCGCGCCGCCTCTACAGTCGGTTTGTCCAGCGCCAGCCGCTCGACCTGTTCGTGGACACCGTATCTGTGGGCGGCGCAATACCAGACAGTCTCCGCGTCACCGTGGGCGGCCATCGGCTCGAGTACCGTCTCGACCCGAATTCCGGCGACCTCGCCCGGCCGCTCGATGCGCCGGAAGGTTTCGACTGGGAGTCGGCATACGGGCGCTATCTGCGGGGGAAGGAGTGGCTGCGGCAGCGGGAGTACGGGCCGGCCACCGCGTACCTGGACAGCGCGCTCGCGCGCGACCCGTACTTCGTGCCGGCGCTCGCCGACCGCGCCATGCTTGCGATCAGGAGCACGGATTATGAAGCCGCCCGCGGGTTCACCACCACTGCTCTCCAGGTCGACACCTACGACGGGGCTGCCAACTACTACTATGGCCTCGCCAACCGCCGGCTCGGCCGGCTGGCCGACGCGAAGGATGGCTTCGAGATCGCGACGCTCTCACCCGGGTACCGCGGTGCCGCGTGGACGGAACTGGCCCGGATGTCATTGGCCGCCGGCAACACGGACGCGGCGGTGGCCTTCGCCGACAAGGCGCTGACGGTCGAGCCGGACAATCTCGACGCCCTCGGTGCCGGCGCCGTTGCCGCGCGGCGGCGCGGCGACCCGACAGCGCATGCGCGGTGGGTCGCGCGTCTGGCGCAGGCCGATCCGCTCAGTCACCAGGCGCGGCTGGAGCGATTGCTCGCACAGGGTGATCCGGCGCTGCCTCGCAAGCTCACCGCCGGCATCCGGAGCGAACTCCCGGAACAGGTGCTCCTCGAGCTGGCGGCATGGTATGTCGACGCAGGCGACACGGCCGTTGCCGGTCGCGTCCTGGAGGCGGCGGGCGACGCCCCCGAGGCACTCTACTGGCGGGCGTACCTGCTCGACGACTCCTCGGCGACTCGCGCCGAGCTCCTGCGTCGCGCGAACGCCCTGTCACCCCGGTATGTCTTCCCGTTCAGGCCGGAAATGGTGCCCTCACTCCAGTGGGCGGCAGCACAGAGCCAGGACTGGAAACCACGCTACTACCTGGCCCTGGCCTGGTGGGGGGCCGGACGGCTGGGTTCGGCCGATTCGCTCCTCACTGCGCTGGGCGACGTACCCGACTTCGCCCCCTTCTATGCCGCCCGGGCCACGTTCCCGGGGCGCCCTCCCGCACTCGCCAGGAGCGATCTGGAGCATGCGGCGGCGCTCGACTCTGCGGAATGGCGCTACGGGCGCCTGCTCACGGAGCACCTCCTGGCGACGGGCGACTCCGCCGGCGCGGCCGCGATGGCGAGGGCGTATGCTGCCCGATTCCCCGACAACTATATCCTGGGGCTCACGCTGGCCACGGCGCTGGAGGCGGATGGTGAGTACGGCGCGGCGGATTCCGTGCTGGCCCAGCTCGAGGTCCTGCCGTACGAGGGTCGCCACGACGGTCACGTGCTCTACCGGCGGGCCAAGCTGATGCTGGCGGTGCAGGCGATCCACGCGGAGCAGTGGGATTCAGCGGCCGCCCTGATCGCGGCGGCCCGGCTCTGGCCAGAACGTCTGGGGGCGGGGAAGCCCTACGACGCCGATCTCGATGAGCGACTCGAGGACCTGCTCCTGGCCGATGTGCGCTACCGGAGCGGAGCCTCGACGACATCGGCGCGGGGCCTCCTGGCGGGGTACACCCCCACGGACGGCGATGCGGTCGTGCTGGATGCCTGGAGGGCGACGGCACCGCGGCGGCCCCCCGGCGGGTGGACCAACTGGCTCTACGTCGTGTTTGGGGTGCTGGTGGTGGCGCTCCTTAGCCGCCGTTTCCGGAGACGCGGCAGGGGGGCGTGACGGGCGTGGCCTGAGACAAGAAACTTGTGCTCCCGGGCAGAAGGTGTATTGTCTCTCCATCTCGACCCGCTCTCACCTCATCTCGATCTGCGAGGAATCATGCGCAAACTTCTGCTTCTTCCCCTTCTCCTCTGGGCCTGTGGTGGAGACAAGGCGCCCAAGATGGATGAGGCCGCCATGGCAGCCCCGGCCGCGCTGACCGCCGCGGATGTTGTTGGCAACTATGCCGGCGTCACCACGATCGACGGTACTGATAGCGTCTCGAACTGGACGTCCATGGCGATGACCAATGCCAACGGCGAGCTGGCCGGTGAGCTGGTGCAGGCACTCGCACCGGATATGGCGATTCCGATGGTGGGCACGCTCTCAGGGGACAGCGTCGTCTGGGTGGGCGGCCCCTTCACGCCGATCGGCGCGGCAGCGGATGCCCCGCAGATGATGTGGAAGGCCGTGGGGCGCGCCAACGGCAATGCCTGGACTGGCACGGTGGTGTGGATGATGGCCGGCGCCGACAGCGTGGTGCAGAGTGGCACCTGGACGGCGACCCGCACGCCCTGAGGGATTCCAGGCACCGGGTAAGACGAGGGCCGGCAGATCATTGCCGGCCCTTTGTCGTCCCGAACCTTCTCCGCGGCGCCGGGTAGAGGAAGGGACTTCCCGTTCAAGGAGTTGCGTTCCGTCCCATGACCGATTCCCCCGCCGTCCCGCAGCCCCAGCGGATCCTCCTCACCGGTGCCACCGGCTACGTCGGGGGGCGACTCCTGCCGCTCCTGGAAGAGCGGGGAGGGCGCATACGGTGCCTGGCCAGACGGCCGGAGGCGCTGACGTCGAGGGTGTCCGCGTTCACTGAGGTGGTGGCGGGCGACGTACTCGATCGCGCGACGCTCGAGCCTGCCCTGCGTGGCATCGACGTCGCCTATTACCTGGTGCACTCCATGGGTGCTACCGGATCGTTCGAGGAGGCCGATCGCGAGGCGGCACGGAACTTCGGCCAGGCGGCGAAAGCGGCGGGTGTGACCCGGATCATCTACCTCGGCGGCCTCGGGAACACGGAGGAAAAGCTTTCCTCGCACCTGCGCAGTCGCCAGGAAGTGGGGGAGATCCTGCGGGAGTCCGGGGTACCGGTGCTGGAATTCCGGGCGTCCATCGTGATCGGGTCAGGGAGCCTCTCCTACGAAATGATCCGCTCCCTGGTGGAACGCCTGCCGGTCATGGTGACGCCCAAATGGGTAAAGGTGCCGGCCCAGCCGATCGCCATCGACGACCTGCTCGCCTACCTGGTGGAAGCGCTCACCCTTCCGGTCTCGGCGTGTCGCATCTACGAGATCGGGGGCGCCGACCGCATGTCGTACGCCGAGGTCATGCAGGTCTATGCGAAGCTTCGCGGCCGGAAGGTCTGGATGATTCCCGTGCCGGTGCTCACGCCCTATCTGTCGAGCCTCTGGCTCGGGCTGGTCACTCCGCTCTACGCGCGGATCGGTCGCAAGCTCCTCGAGAGCGTGGTGCATTCAACAGTCGTCCGGGATGACACCGCGCTCAGGGTGTTCACAGTCCGCCCAATGGGGGTGGCGGACGCTGTCCGGCGCGCCCTCGTGCGGGAGGACCGGGAGATCGCGGCCACGCGCTGGTCCGACGCGCTCTCTTCCGGTGGCGAGCAGCCCTCCTGGGGCGGTGTCCAGTTTGGTCCGCGACTGGTCGACTCCCGGACGATTCGAGTCGCGGTGCCACCCGACCAGGCGTTCCGGCCGATTCAACAGATTGGCGGAGAGACGGGGTGGTACGCGTGGGACTGGCTCTGGCATGTTCGCGGCTTTCTCGACTTGCTGGCCGGCGGCGTCGGGATGCGCCGCGGCCGACCCTCGCCGACGGCGCTGCGGGTCGGTGATGCGGTTGACTTCTGGCGCGTGGAGGCGGTGGAGCCGAACCATCTCCTGCGACTCGCCGCCGAGATGAAGCTGCCGGGCCGGGCCTGGCTGGAGTTCGAGGTGACAGGCGACGCGTCTGGCTCGACGATCCGGCAGACCGCGAGCTTCGACCCGGTGGGGCCGCTCGGCCGCGCCTACTGGTACGCCCTGTATCCGATGCACCAGCTGGTATTCGGTGGGATGTTGCGGGCGATCGCACGGACGGCGGCCCGCACACCCTGAGACTGCCGCAGCCAGGATACGACGAAGGGCCGACGAGACATTGCCGGCCCTTTGTCATCTCCTAGGGCGCCACCGGGAGGCCGTCCGGCGTTCGCAGGATGACCGGTCCGAGGCCCAGTGCCTCGAGGCCCGGTCGGATCTTTTCGGCGTCCCCGACGACCACGATGTACACGTGGTTCGGGTCGATGGTGGTCCACGCCACCCGCTGCACGTCCGCAGCGGTGACCGCCAGGACCTGCTTTACGTAGCTGTCGTACCAGGTCAGAGGAAGGCCGTACGTAGTCACCTCAGCAATCTGGCCCGCCATTTCCCTCGTCGTCTCAAATGCCCCCGGCAGGCCAAAGGCGATGTAGTTCTTCGCCCGGGTGAGTTCCACCTCGCTCACCGGCTGGTCGCGAATGGCGTTGAGTTCCACGAAGAACTCGACCAGTGAACTGTCGGTCACGTTTGTCCGGACCGCGGCGGTGGCCCGGAAGGGGCCCGGAACCGGGTCGTAGCTGAATCCGGACCTGGCCCCATAGGTGTAGCCGCGCGTCTCGCGGAGATTCTGGTTCAGTCGGGAGGAAAAGGAGCCCCCCAGAATGGTGTTCATCACCTCGATCGCTGCATAATCGGGGTCGGTGCGGGAGACACCGGGGCCGCCGATGATGATGACGGATTGCGCCGCGCCGGGCTTGTCGACCAAAAAGATCGCGCGGCCGGCGGGCCGGCTCACCGCCGGTGCCGCCGGCGGCTCGGGTGTCGCCTTCTGAGCGGGCTTCCAGTCGCCGAATCGACGGGCAATCTCCGCTTGTGCCTCCGCCAGGGAGATATCCCCCGTGATGATGAATTCTGCCTGATCAGGCCTGGCCACCCGCTGCCAGAAGTCACGGACCACGGCCGAATCGAGCTGGGCGGTTGCGGAGGAGTCCCCTCCGAGCGGCCGGTGGTAGGGATGCGGATCGGGGAACACGATCGACATGAACGCGAGGCTGGCAAGGCTGCTCGGCTGGTCCCGCTGCTGGAGAATCCTGGCCAGGCGCAGATCCCGTTCCCGGGCGATATCCGCGGCCTTGAACGACGGGTGGAGGACCAGGTCGGCAACGAGGTCCAGTGCCGGCCCGATCGTGCGGCGCGGGGCGTTGAGGGTCACGTAGAGGTAGTTCCAGTCGGCACCGGTGGACAGATCGGCACCGAGAAACGCGGCCTCGGCCGAGATCTCAAAGGCAGTGCGCGATCCCGCGCCTTCGTCGAGCATGCCTGCGGTGAAGGTGGCGAGCCCTGGCATGGTGCCGTCCAGGCGGCCGCCGCCCTTCAGCAGGAGGTTCACCTGGACCAACGGCACCTCTCGCATGGGAACGACCCGAAGAGTGATCCCGTTCGGCAGGCGTGCCTGCTGCACCGCCGGCAGGGCCAGGCCGCTCGGGGGCGGGACGGCCGGAGCCTGGCTCCGGTCGAAGTCCTGCGCCGCCAGAATCGCCGGGCAGAACGCGGCAAGTACGAGGGCACCGGTGAGGGGCTTCACGGTGTTCCCCCGTTCGCCGCGGCCGCGAGTTCCGGCTTGCCCTGGGGTACGACACTCAGCATCACCCGTGGCGCCAGGAGGTATCGTTCCGTCACCCGTTGAATGTCCGCCGCCGTCACGGCCCGATATCGTGCAAGGTCCGCGGCGAATCCGTCGGCCGTGCCCGTCCTCACGTAGTAGCTGTTGAGCATGTCTGCCTTCCGGTTGACCGCCTCCAGTTGTCGCAGCATGTCTGTCTCGGTGGCGTTCATGGCCTGCTCCATTTCCCGCGCGGAAGGCCCCTCCGTGGCCAGCCGGCGGAGCTCATCCTCGATGACGGGCTGCACCTCGGCGAGAGTATGGTTTGGTCGGGCGGTCGCCACGATCCAGAACTGGCCTGCGAGTCGCATCCCGTCCTGATAGCTGGAGACCGAGGAGGCGATCTGCTTGTCGTAGACCAGCGCCTGGGTGAGGCGGCTGGTCTTGTCCCCGGTCAGCAGATAGGCGAGCAACTCCAGCGCCGCGTCGTCGGGCGCAAACGCCGGGGGGGTCGGCCAGACGTCATACACGCGGGGGAGTTGCACCCGGTCCTCCAGCACCCCCACCGTATCCCGGGGCAAGGAGGTGTTCGGTGCGATGCCCCGTTCGATGGCCGGCCCGCGCGGGATCTCTCCGAAATATTTGCGGGCCAGCTGCATCACCTCGGTGGGGTTCACGTCACCCGCAACCACCAACGAGGCATTGTTCGGGGCGTAGTAGCGACGGAAGAACTCCTTCACGTCCTCCGTGGAGGCGGCGGAGAGATCGGCCATCGAGCCGATCACGGGCCAGGAATAAGGGTGGCTTGACGGATAGAGCATCCGGAGGATCGTCTCGGTGGCCAGCCCGTACGGTTGGTTCTCATAGCTCTGCCTGCGCTCGTTCTTCACCACATCACGCTGGAGGTCGACTTTGTCCGGGGTCATGGTGGGGAGCAGCCAACCCATCCGGTCCGCCTCCAGCCAGAGCATGAGCGGCATCGCGGTGGCGGGACCCCACTCGAAATAGTTGGTGCGGTCTTCGGTCGTGGATCCGTTGTTGTCGGCTCCGGCCGCCTCGAGCAGCCGGTCGAACGCGGGGTACTCGGCATTCTCGGAGCCCATGAACATCAGGTGCTCGAATAGATGCGCGAACCCGGTCCGCCCGACCTTCTCATCGCCCGACCCCACGTGGTACCACACATTCACCGAGACGACCGGCACCGAGCGGTCCTCATGGACGATGATCGTGAGCCCGTTGTCGAGGGTGTCCACGGTGACCGGCACGCGAAGGACCGTCGTCTGCGCGGCCACCTGGGGGCCGAGTAGCATGCCGATCAGCAGTCCACAGCCTGAAATGGTTGAACGGATCACGGAAGCGCTCCTGGCGGTTGCATCGATTCGGGGAATTTGAGCCGGCCGCACCAGATTTGGCTAGGGCCTGCCTGCTCCGGGGACCGGATGGCACTCGCACGGCATCGGTGTATGCTTGTGAGGGTTCAGATGAGCATCGCGCCCGAAGGCAGAGGAGCCTGATCGATGACTGCCTCAACAGTGGCACCGAATCGCCGCTCGGCGCACGCCGCCCTGACCGCCGCCGGTGGTCTCGGCATCGTGGCCCTCCTCCTGCCATTCACGCTGGACACCTCGCCCTACGGGGCCCTGACGGAGTGGGGACTCTGGCGCCTGGTGCTCCCGGCGTTCCTCGTGGCGTTCATCCTGCCTGCCTCCCTCCGCTGGATGACGGCCGGTACCTTGTCCGGACGGGCACGAAGCATCGGGTATGCCCTCGCCGCCGGGGCGGCCGTGCTCATCCTCCTCTCTTACCTGCAGCTGGAAGCCTGGCCCGACGGCCCCGCCCAGTGGGTGGCCGTCGTGGGGCCGGTGCTCATTCTCGGGTTCGGCGCGACCCTCCTCGTGCGAACCAGGGGCCCCGGTCGGCTCGGCGGGTACACCCCCATCATGGCACTCCAGGTGGTGTACATCGCGAATGCCATGCTGGCGCTCGGGGCATCCTTCCCCGACTGGCAGGTCGGCGCCTACTGTATCGTGGTCACGATCATGGCGTACGCACTCCAGATCGACCTGGTGCGTCACACGCCTGGTTCCTCCATCGCAGACGCGAGCGGGGACCCGTGATCTGACGGCGCCTGTTCGGTACAGGGATCCGGCCCCTAGCGGAATCTCCTGATACGGGACAGAATTTTTACTATTATTCAAGCCTGGTCTGCCCGTGACGGAATTCACCTGCGATGTCGTGCCTGTCACGTCCACCTTGATGGAGAGCCTCCTATGCCGACGTATATCATCGAACGCGTGGTCCCCGGTGCCGGAAGTCTTTCGATGGCCGATCTCAAGGGCATCAGCCAGAAGTCCTGCAGCGTCCTGTCCGAGCTGGGACCCACTATCCAGTGGCAGCATAGCTACGTGGTCGGCGACATGATCTACTGTGTGTACGACGCGCCCAACGAGGCGATGGTCCGCGAGCATGCGAAGATGGGAGGGTTCCCTGCCAACAAAGTGTCCGAAGTGAAGGTGATCATCAGCCCGAAGACCGCGGACTAGGCGGCGGCCTCGACTCCCACTGGACACGGAGCGCACCTTGGAACTACGCACTCCTGCCGCCGGCCACCGACGATTCGACCAGATGGCTGGTACCTGGGAAGGCGAAGAGACGATGTACCCCTCTCCCTGGGATCCGCAGGGTGGCACCGCGATCGGCCAGACGGTCGGCCGAGTCGCGGTCGGTGGCTTCGCGCTCGTCATCGATTATCAGCAGACGCGAGACGGGGTTGAGACGTTTTCCGGCCACGGTGTCTACACCTTTGACCCGAAGTCAGAGCGCTACGCCATGACCTGGGTCGACTCGATCGGCTCCCCGCCGGAATACTTTATCGGTACATTCACGGACGACGTTCTGGTATTGGGCCACGCTGGGCCCCCGATGCATGTCCGGATGCGCGCAGACTACTCACAACCCGACCGCATCGCATCCTCGATGGAAATGTCGGAGGACGGTCGCAGCTGGAAGAAGCTGTTCGACGCCGACTACCACCGGGTGGGGTAGGGCGGGCATATGCGGGCCGCGTGAATCGAGGCACGACTCTCCTCACAATGGAATCCAGCATGCGAACTCTGCTGTTCGCCGCCGCACTGGTTGCCCCTGTCGTTGCCGCGTCGGCCCAGACACCCGCCGACCCGACCGTGATGGAGCGTTCCGTGGACCAATCTTCATCAACGAACAGCAGGGGCTGATCGAGATGGTCTCGGTCGGGGCCGACGGCCGCCTCTGGGAGATGACTGGCCCGCTCGGCGGGGAGGTCCGCACCACGCCTCCATTCCAGACGGCCGATGGCGGCACCAGCCAGCTCCGCTTCACGCGCTACAACGTGTCGGCCGACGCCTTCGAGTCGAAGATGGAGTACACGGTCGACGGTGGGCAGACGTGGTTGCCGGGGAATCACCAACAATTCCGAAGGGAGGTGTCGCCCCCATGATGTGCTTCCGAGCTGCGACGGTCACGATGGTAGCCGCCGTCCTTTGTCTTGTCGCTCCCCGTGGTGCGGCGGCCCAGTCGATCCCGATGCCGACCGAATGGAGCACTCACTACGCCTGGTTCCTGGTGGCGAATCCAGCGTACGTGAGCCAGGGCGAGGAGGCGGAGGCCGCGCTGACCAACGCCCATATCCAGTACCAGTTGCAGTTGCACGCGGAAGGCCATGCCATCGTCGCCGGCGGGTTTGCGCCGTTGGCGGGTGATCCGGTGATCGGACTGACGGTCCTCCGTGCGGCGACGCAGGAGGCGGCACAGGCGCTCGCTGACGCCGATCCCGCCGTGCGGGCCGGCCGGTTGCTTGCCCGGGTACGGACTTGGTGGGTGCCGACGGAGCAACTGCCCTAGAGTTCGGCACGCGGTGGCTCTGCGGACCGGACTGACGCGTTCCACTTCGCGACTGTGCGAATCCGCCCCGCCCGCTCGTCACGATGGATAGACCATCCATGTGAGCGGGAGCCGCCAATGCGGGATCAGCACCGCAGCAAGCAGGAACTGATCAACGAGAACACCGATCTCCGCAAGCAGGTGGCCGACCTGAAGCAGGCCGCCAGTGAGCGCCGCCGGGTGGAAGACACCTTGCGGCACGATCGCGAACTCCTTCGCGCCCTCCTCGACCAGGCCCCGCATCCCCTCTGTCTCCTCGACAGCAACGCCGTGCCGCTCCTGGTCAACCGCGCGTTTGCCGAGCTGTTGGGGTACCGCTCACCAGGAGAGCTGATCCGTCTGGGCAGCGCACTTGGGCTCGTGTTCGGTGACCCCTCACGTGCAAGTGGGCAACCAGGTGGGATGGCCAGCGAGATCACCTTCCGCCGCAGCGACGGCGGCGCGCTGACCACCCCCGTGCTTTCGACCGTCGTGCCCCGCACCGATCTTCTCGCCATCACGGTGTTGACCAACCAGCAACTGGTCTGAGCCTCGCGGCGGCGTCGTCGAGCGCTAGATTGGAGGGTGGCCACACCCGCGCAGCCTACCCTCGTTCGTGCCCTCGGCCGGCGCGACCTCACTGCCTTTGCCGTCAACCGTGTTATCGGTGGCGGCATCTTCGGCATTCCTGCCATCCTTTACCTCGCCGTCGGCCCCTTCAGTGTGTGGGCCATCGTCCTCGCCGGTCTGGTGGTCCTCGGCGTGACACTCTGCTTCGCCGAAGTGGGCAGCGCCTTCCGGGACACGGGAGGGCCGTATCTCTACGCGTACGAAACATTCGGCCCCGTCGTCGGGTTCGAGATCGGTTGGCTGATGTGGGTGACGCAGCTCGGTGGTTTCGCCGCGGTCACCAACCTCTTTGTCGACTATCTCGGCTGGTTCGCGCCGACTCTCTCGACCGGTCCCTGGCGGATCGCCATCATCACCGGTCTCGTCGTCCTGCTCACCACGATCAACGTCCTCGGCGTGCGGCGCGCCGGAACCGTCAACAACATTGTCACGCTTGCCAAGCTCATCCCGCTCGCCCTGTTCGTGCTCGCCGGGTTGTTCTTCGTCGAGGGGGCCCGGCTGATTCCCTCGGCCGTGCCGGCACCCGCCGCGCTCTCTGGCGCCGTGCTGCTCGCCATCTACGCCTTCAGCGGCTTCGAGGTGCTCGGGGTGCCCAGCGGCGAGGTACGTGATCCGGAACGGACGATTCCGTTCTCCTTCCTGGCCGGTCTCGGCATCGTGGCGCTCGTCTATGTGGGGGTACAGGTGGTGGCGGTGGGGACGCTCCCTGATCTCGGACACTCGGCCCGCCCGCTGGCGGACGCCGCCGAGCGCGTCTTCGGGCCCGTCGGTGCCCTCGTGATGGTCGTCGGCGCACTGCTCTCCACACTCGGAGTTGCGCACGCGATCCTCCTCGGGGCCGGCCGGATGCCGTTCGCCATGGCCGAGCGCCGCCAGCTGCCGGCGCGGATCGCCGCGGTGCACCCGCGCTACCAGACCCCGTACCTGGGCCTCGTGGTGTCGGGAGTGGGCATGCTCCTCTTCACGGTCGTGACCACCTTCGCGTCCGCCGTCTCGATCACGGTGGGCCTGCGGGTCATCGTCTACATCGTGACCTGCGCGGCACTGCCTGTATTGCGCCGCGACGGCACGCGGTCGCCGGCCGCTTTCCGCGCCCCGGCCGGGACCGCCCTGGCAATCGCCTGTGTGCTCGTGTGCCTCGGTTTGCTGGCGTCGCGACCGAGGGGGGATATCATACAACTGGCCGTCGTGCTGGCACTCGGCTGGCTGGCGTGGCTGGCGGCGTCCCGCCGCGGCAACTGACTCTGCTCAGGAGGCGCACATGGGTCGTTCGATTCTTGGTGTCCTCGCCGGACTGGTCGTCGGAATGGTGCTGGTCGCGCTGGTTGAGACGCTCGGCATGCGGTTGATTCCTCCGCCGCCCGGGATGGACCCGACGGATCCCGCATCGATCGCCGCCGCGATGCGGAATCTCCCCGTCGGATCATTCCTCTTTGTCCTCGCCGCGTGGTTCCTGGGCACCGGGGTCGGCGCCAGCACGGCGATGCGGTTCGCCAGAAGCGACGCGCGATGGCCGGGCCTCGTCGTCGGGGGTGTCATCCTGGTGGCCACCCTGTACAATCTCTGGGTCATCCCTCATCCGTTGTGGGTGGCGGTGGTCGGCGTGGTCGGCATCATCCTCATCACGCTCGTGGCTGCCCGGCCGCGCGGCACGGTCACCAGCCCAGGGGAGTGAGCCCGATGACAATCCTGATCCTCCTCGCGGTGGCCGTGGCGATCTACGCCACCGTCACCTTCAACGCCCTGACCCGCCTCCGCCAGCTCACGGACAACGCCTGGGCCGACATTGATGTGCAGCTGAAGCGCCGCCACGATCTCATCCCGTCGCTGGTGGCCACGGTCAAGGGACACGCCGGCTATGAGCGGGGGACCCTCGACGCGGTGGTCGAGGCGCGAAACCGTGCCGTGAGCGCCGGCGGCCCAGCCGCGGCCGGAGAGGCCGAACGGGTGCTGTCCAGCGCCGTGCGGCAGATCTTCGTCCTGGCGGAGGCGTATCCCGAGCTCCAGGCCGGCGAGAGCTACCTGGCGCTGCAGAAGAGCCTGACCGACATCGAGGACCACATCCAGAACGCGCGCCGCTACTACAACGCGGTGGTGCGCGACCGGAACACGAAGGTGCAGCAGTTTCCCTCGAATCTGATCGCGGGGGCGTTCCGGTTCCGGGAGGCGGAGTTCTTCGGCCTGAGCGACCGGGGGGAGGGTGCCGTGCCCACCATCGACCTGGAGGGACCGAAGTGAGGCGGCTCGGGTTCGTCCTCGCCCTCGGCCTCTCCCTCATCGCGACGCCGGGCTCGGCGCAGCGGTCGCTGGCCATCAAGCAGTTCGATGCGCACATCGTCGTCGGCCTGGACGGCACTGTCGACGTGTCCGAGAAGATCACGGTGGCGTTCAGCGGCCAGTGGAACGGGGTCTACCGAACGGTGCCCGTGGAGTACCGGACCCCGCAGGGATTCTCGTGGACCTTGCGGCTGGAGGACATCAGCGCCACCGACGAGAACGGCACGGCGCTCAAGGTGGAGCGTTCACGCGAGCGCCACTACCTGAAGTTGAAGATCTGGGTGCCCGGCGCGAACAACGCCACCAAGGTGGTCGTCCTCCACTACAAGGCGACGAACGGGCTCCGGTTCTTTGAGGATCACGACGAGCTCTACTGGAACATCACCGGCGACGAATGGGACGTGCCGATTGAATCGGTTTCGGCGCGGATCGACCTGCCCCCCACCGTCTCGGGGGTGCGGGCCATTGCGTTTGATGGAGCCTACGGATCCACGTCGCAGAACGCCGAGGTAGCGATCGACGGGTCCGAGGTCACCGTCACCATGGCGCAACCGCTCGGCTTCCACGAGGGCGTGACGGCGGTGGTCGGCTGGAACAAGGGCGTGATTGCCGAGCCCACGTCGGTCGAGCGGGCCACCGGGTTCCTGGCCAGCAACTGGCCGCTGGGCATTCCGGTCCTGGTGTTCTTCGGAATGCTCACCCTCTGGCGCCGGACGGGGCGCGACCCGGAAGAGCGCCCCATCGGGGTGCGGTACGACCCGCCGAAGGGGCTGACCCCCGCCGAGGCGGGGACGATGATCGACGAGAAGGTGGACATGCGTGACATCACCGCCACCATCGTCGACCTGGCGGTGCAGGGCTATCTGAAGATCGAGGAAAAGCAGGAGAACGTCCTTTTCGGGCTCTTCAAGCATCAGGAGTATGTCTTCCATCGGCTGGACCCGAAGCCGGGCGCGCGGCCGCTGGAACGGCACGAGGATTTTGTCCTGGAAGGGATGTTCCGGCACGGGAAACGAACGGTGGAGCTGTCGGACCTCGAAGATGAGTTCTACACCTATCTGTCCCGGATCAAGAACTCCACGTTCGACCGGCTGGTGGATCGCGGGTTGTACCGGTCGCGGCCCGACCGGGTGCGGGCGGCCTGGATGGTGGGGGCCGTGGTGCTCACTTTTCCCGTCGCCATGATCGGCGCCTTCATTGGGGACAAGTTCGGGATGTCCCCGGTGGCCTTCATCCTGGCGGCGGTCATCAGCGGCGTGATCGTCCTCGCCTTCGGCTACTTCATGCCGGCGCGGACGGTGGCGGGTGCGCGCGCCTACGAAGACACTCGCGGCTTCGAGGAGTTCCTCCGTCGGGTGGACAGCGATCGCTATGCACGGGTCGTCAAGACGCCGGAGATGTTCGAGAAGTTCTTGCCCTACGCCATGGCGTTCGGGGTGGAAGCCAAGTGGGCCAAGGCCTTTGACGACATCTACAAGGAGCCACCGACCTGGTACGTGGGGACCAACATGTCAGGGTTCAACGCGCGGAGCTTCTCGTCGCGCATCTCCACCCTCTCCACCCGGGCCGGGAGCACCATGAGTTCCTCGCCTCGGAGCTCCAGCGGGTCGGGGTTCGGGGGCGGCGGATCGTCCGGTGGGGGCGGAGGCGGGGGCGGGGGCGGCGGATTCTGAACGCGCCCGGCGTCTGCCCGGGCAAGGAGGACAACATGCAGGTCGGCATCATCGGCTCCGGCATCGTGGGACAGACACTCGGGCGCGGGTTCCTCGCTCACGGCCACTCCGTCATGCTGGGCACCCGCACCCCCGCCAAGCTGTCGGAGTGGGCAGCGAACACCCCCGGCGGGCGGGTCGGGAGCAGCACCGAGGCCGTCCAGTTCGGCGAGCTGCTGGTCCTGGCGGTCAAGGGCACCGCCGCGCTGCTGGCGCTCCAGTCGGTCGCGGCCGAGGACCTGGCCGGAAAAGTGGTCATCGACGCGACGAACCCGATCGTGGACGGCCTCCCGGAACACGGTCTGCTCCGGTTCTTCACCACGCCGGAAGACTCCCTCATGGAGCGGCTCCAGCGGGAATTTCCCTACACCAGGTTCGTGAAGGCGTTTAACAGCGTCGGGAACGCCCGCATGGTCAACCCCGACTTCCCGCAGGGACCGCCGACCATGTTCATCTGCGGCAGCGACGCCAAGGCGAAGCAGGTCGTCACGTCGGTCCTGGAGCAGTTCGGCTGGGAGAGCGAGGACATGGGGGGCGTGGAGTCCGCGCGCGCCATCGAGCCACTCTGCATCCTCTGGTGCCTTCCGGGGTTCCTCCGCGGCGAGTGGACCCACGCCTTCAAGCTGTTGCGTTAGGGGCCACCATGCCGACGGTCGCGTTCACCGAGAATATTCAGCGCCACGTGGCCTGTCCCCCGACGGAGGTCGCGGGCGGCACGGTGCGCGAGGTGCTCGACGCCGTGTTTGCCGGAAACCCGCTGGCTCGCGGATACGTCCTCGATGAGCAGGGTGAGCTGCGGAAGCACATGGCCATCTTCCTCGACGGCCGAATGGTCCGGGACCGGGGAGGGCTGACCGACCCGGTGCGGCCCGATTCAAAGCTGTACGTCATGCAGGCGCTCTCCGGGGGCTGACCATTCTCCGAACGGAGGTTTCCACGCCATGAGCACGCGTCTCTATGCCGCTACCCGCAAGGGCCTGTTCCAGGTCGAGCGCGGCAAGTCGAGATGGACCGTCAAGAAGACGCACTTCCTCGGCGACAACGCCACCATGATGCTGCCCGACACGCGGGATGGGACAGTCTACGTGGCACTGGGGCATGGGCATTTCGGCGTCAAGCTCCACCGGCTGCGCCAAGGGGCGCGGAAGTGGGAGGAAATCACGACCCCGGCCCTGCCCCCGCGGCCCGAGGGCACGGCGCCGCGCGTGGACCCGATGGGACGCACGATTCCCGACAGTGTGCAGCTGATCTGGGCGCTCGAGCCGGCCGACCCCGCGCGGCCCGGGTCGCTCTGGTGCGGGACGATCCCCGGCGGTCTCTTCCGCTCCGACGACGGGGGTATGACCTGGGAGCTCAATCGCGCGCTCTGGGACCACCCGAAGCGGCTCGAGTGGGTGGGCGGCGGGGCGGACTACCCCGGCATCCACTCGGTCAGCGTGGATCCGCGCGACCCTCGGCGGGTGTTGGTGGGCGTCTCGACCGGCGGGGTCTGGGCCACCACCGACGGGGGCGCCTCCTGGACCATCAGCAGCCACGGGATGCGCGCGGACTATTTCCCCCCGGAACAGACCCACGATCCGCACGTGCAGGATGTGCACCGGCTCGTGCAGTGCCCCGCACAGCCGGCGGAATGGTGGGTACAGCACCACAACGGGATCTTCCGGTCCACCGACGACGCCGCGTCGTGGCGCGAGCTCCAGGTGGCACCATCGTCGTTCGGATTTGCGGTGGTGGTCCATCCACGTGACGGCGGTACGGCCTGGTTCGTCCCAGGCACCAGCGATCAGCGCCGGATCCCCGTGGACGGGCACGTCATCGTGAACCGCACACGCGACGGGGGGAAGACGTTCGAAGCCCTCACCAAGGGGCTGCCGCAGCGACATGCGTACGACATCACCTACCGGCACGGGCTCGACATCGATGCCACCGGCGACCGACTCGCGTTCGGCACCACGACCGGGTCGCTCTGGGTGACGGAAGACCAGGGCGACTCCTGGCAGACGATCTCCGAACACCTTCCGCCGGTGTACTGCGTCCGGTTTGCGGGCCCGGCGTAACGGATGAGGAGGATGCTCGCGGCCGCTGGAGCTGCCATCCTGATCATGTCGCGACCCGTCGCGGCGCAGGACACAACCAGCGCGCCGGCCATCGAACTCGAGGTCGAGCGCATCGCGGGCAGCCAGATGCTCTGGCCGGGCTTCGATCCGCTGGCTATTCCCCTCGCCGTCTACGACGGCCGGCAGACCTGGCTCTTCCGCCATCCATCCCCACCGGCGGGGTTCGTTCCGGTGGCGGGCTCCCTCCCCTCGGCACGTACCTACCCGGGCCGTTATGCCGCCGTCACCTCGAACTCCAGTGCGGAGATCGGCGGGCTTCTGACCGCCACCCTGCTGGTCGACGGCTCGCGTGGGCAGCAGCCGGCAACGACGCTCGCCACCGTGGCGATGCACGAGGCGTTTCACGTCTATCAGCGCCAGCATCATCAGGGGTGGACCGGAAACGAGGGCGATCTCCTGGTCTATCCGGTCACGAACGCCGACCTGCTCGCCGCGCGCCGGCTTGAATCGGAGGCGCTGGCCCGCGCGCTGGCCAATGCCGAGGCCGCGGGGGCCGCCTGCTGGGCCCGGGTGGCGCTGTCCTATCGCCGGGAGCGGTTCGCGGCGATGGATTCCGCGTTCGTGGCCTATGAACGACTGACGGAGCTCAACGAGGGGCTCGCGGCGTACATCCAGCTGCGTGCCGCCGGTGGATCGGCCGTGGCGATCCCCGAAGGGGAATTCCTCCCGGAGGCGGTGCGCCTGCGGGCGTACACGATCGGGCCGGCCTGGGCGATTCTGCTCGATCGGTTGGCACCGGGATGGCGGGAATCGCTGGAATCGAACGATCGACAGTCGCTGGATGGCCTGCTTGACGCCGCGCTGAACGGCCCGGGAGCACCGGCGTCCGCGCCCTGTGCCTTCACGCCCGTGGAGGTCGGTGCCGCCAAGCGGAACGCGCGGATCGACGCGGCCGATGTCACCGCCGGATGGGGGACGCGGCAGCGTGCGTTCGAGACGAAGGAGGGATGGCGCGTGGTGATCCAGTCGGCGCCCGGGCACCCGCTCTGGCCCCAGGGGTTCGATCCGCTCAACATCGATCGGGTGGATGGTGGACTGATCCACACGCGCTTCCTCAAGCTTGGCAATGATGCCGGCCAGATGACGGCGCTCGATGAGGAAGACGCAGACATCGAGTCCCGAACGGCAGGGGTCGGTCCGCACCCGATGTTCAACGGCATCTCCTGGGTGGAAATCGTCCTGCCCGCCCGGCCGATCGTGGAGCGGACCGCCGGGGCCGCGACCATTCGGGGGCCCGGTTTCGTCGCCGAGTTCAAGAACGCGACGGTGGATGACAGCGGCAAGGAAATCCTTGTGCAACTGAACTGAGGAGCGCGTATGCGCCGGATGTGGCCGACTGTATTTGCTCTCCTGATCATGCCGGCGCTGCTCGAAGCGCAGGCGGCGGTGGCGGCTGCGGTCCGCATCATCCCCAGCGACTCCGTCGACGCCGTATTCCCGGCGCGGATGCGGGAGCTCGGAATTCCGGGGGCCTCGGTGACCATCATTCGGAACGGCGAGGTGGCGTTGAATCGGGGGTTCGGGCTGGCCGATGTGGAGCTTGCCGCCCCGGCGCAATCCACCACCCGCTACCGCGTGGGATCCATCGCCAAGCCCTTTACCGCCGTTGCCCTTGGCATCCTCGTGGACGAGGGGCGGCTCGACCTTGATGCCGAGGTGCAGCAGTACGTTCCGACGTTTCCCAGAAAGCCCTGGCCTGTCACCGTCCGACAGTTGGCGGGGCACCAGGCGGGAATTCGGCACTACAAGGATGGGGAGTTCGAGAATCAGCGCTTCTACCCGACCCTGCTCGACGGGCTCCGCATGTTCGAGGATGATTCCTTGTTGTTCGAGCCGGGAACCCGGTACAGTTACTCCTCGTTCGGCTACAATCTCCTCGGCGCCGTCATCGAAGGGGCATCTGGCGTTCCGTACCTCCAGTTCATGCACGACAGGGTCTTCGCCCCGCTTGGCATGAGTGCCACCGTCCCCGACTTTCCCGATAGTATCATCGTGGGCCGCACCAGGTTCTACTCGGGACCTGACGGTGCAGCGCCGCTTCAAAACGCCCCCTATGTCGACAACAGCTACAAGTGGCCGAGTGGTGGCTTTCTCTCCAGCACCGAGGATCTCGCCCGTTTCGGCCAGGCGATGCTGGATGGCAAGCTGCTGACGAGGGGTACGCGTGACATGATGTGGACGCCGATGCGCCTCCGCGACGGCACTGTCACGTCCTATGGTGTTGGGTGGAATGTTGGGACCGACCAGCAGGGCCGGCGCTACGTGGCGCACACGGGTGGGTCCATCGGCGGAATATCCGTCCTGGCACTGTACCCGGACCAGCATCTGGTCGTTGCCATTGCCGTCAATACCGACAAGGGACTCAACGCGTTGGCCGGGCGGGTGGCCACCTGGTACGCGGCGGAAGAGGTCCCGCAATGAGCGCAAACGCTGATGCAGGCTGGCTCGACCTTGGCCCGATCGATGAGCTGAAAGCGACACCGCTCCGGCAAATCACGCTTGGCAAGCTCAAAATCGCCCTGAGTTGTCGGAACGGGGTGTTCGGGGCGGTCTCCGGTGTGTGCAATCACGCCGCCGGCCCCCTCGGCGAAGGTACGCTTGACGGGGAATACATCGTCTGCCCCTGGCACCACTGGAAGTTCCACCGCAGCACCGGCGAGGGGGAACCGGGGTTTGAGGAGGACCGTGTGCCGCGCCACGAAGTACGGGAGGAGGGCGGCCGACTGCTCCTCAACCCCGTACCGGCAAGCAAGCGGCACGCCGCGCCTCATGAGCGACATCCGCTCGAGCGCCCCGTCGTCCGGGAGCCCGGTCCCATCCGCGTCCTCGGCCTCTCCACGACAGCCATGGACGCCAACTTTCCCAGGTATTCGACGTCCGACGCGCTGCTCGAGATTGCGCTGGCGCACGCCGGCACGCTCGGCGCCGAGACGAAGCTCCTCAAGGCCAACGAGCTCAGGGTCCGCAACTGCGAGGGGTATTACTCGAAGAGTGCGCACGCCTGTACCTGGCCCTGTTCCATCACCCAGATGGACTCCAAGGACCAGATGGCCGAGGTCTACGAGGGGCTCATCTTCTGGGCGGACGCCGTCATCGTGGCGTCACCGATTCGCTGGGGGAGTGCCAGTTCCCTCTACTTCAAGTTGATCGAGCGCATGAACTGCATCCAGAACCAGATCACCATCCGGGACCGGGTGCTGATCCGCGACAAGGCGGCGGCGTTCATCATCACGGGAGGGCAGGACAACGTGCAGGCGGTGGCCGGGCAGATGTTGATGTTCTTCTCGGAACTGGGATTCGACTTCCCCCAGTTTCCGTTCATCGCCCATAGCCGCGGGTGGTCGGCGGAGGACATGGAACGGAACGTCGAGGTGGTCCGGGAAAGCTCGGAGTTGCACGAGGGCGCCCGGGCGCTGGCGGCGCGGACGCTGGCCAAGGCCACGGCGCTGGTGGCGGCTGGGCAGGGGGCGGAGCGGACGCCGCGCGGGGGGCGAAAGGCTCACCGGATGACGCGCGCGGACTTGCCCTAGCCGTCGCTGACGAACACCTCGCGCCGCGCCGACCAACGCGCGCCGAGAGCGGTGAGGCCGGCAGCGCCGATGATGCTCTCGGCCATCGGGAACGCGACCTGTTCCTCCTTGGCAAAATGATCCCGGGCCAGGGTTACCGCCTCCAACAGGTCGTCTCGCGCGGCCGACACATCCTGGGACCCCTGGGCGCGCGTCAGCAGCCCGGCAATTGCCGTGTGCTCCGCTTCCATCGTGCTCAGCAGCCCCTCGTCCCCGCCCGCCGACCGCATCCGTTCAAAGAGCAGCGTGTCCTCGAGCTGCGCATGCGATATCAGCGCCGCGGCGAGGAGCGCCGCCTGCTCGCGGACTTCGCCGACCGATGTCGTATGGGGAAGCGTTTCCTCGATGCGGTCGAACTGCGCGTAGAAGGCGCCATGCTCGCCGAGGAGTGCGTCGGTGATCTTCATGGGGTCACCACCACGCGAATGGCGTCGCCACCCCGGAGGGTGTCGAGCGCCTCGGCAATCTGTTCGAGCGGGAACCGGTGGGTCACGAGATCCATGAGACGCACGCTCCCCTGTCGTACCATCTCGATGGCGCGCGGGTAGTCCACGGGACGGCAGCCCAGCGAGCCGATGACCTCGATTTCCCGGAACATCACGCGGCCGGCGTTGAGCGGCAGCGTTTCCGGGCTGTACCCGACCAGCACGAGCCGTCCGCCGGTGGTGAGGCAGTTCAGGGCGGCTTCCTGCGTGACGGCCTTGCCGACCGCCTCGAACGCCACGTTGACGCCGCCGCCACTGAGCGTGCGGATCTCCTTGTCCAGCTTCCTGGTCGTGGCCGCGTTGAACACCGCCGTGGCGCCGAAGCGCTGGGCGGTTTCGAGCTTTGCATCCTTGACGTCCACGGCAATGACTCTCGCCCCGACCGCCGCGGCCACCTGGACCAGCGTGAGTCCCACCCCGCCACACCCGAACACCACCACCCAGTCGCCCGGAATCACCTTGCCGCGCCGGACCACCGCGTGGTAGGGCGTCGTCACGGCATCGGCGATGATCGATCCCTCGACCAGCGGTACGTCGTCGGGCATCGGCACCACGTCCTTGGCGGGGACCGCCACGAACTCCGCGTACCCGCCGTTGATATGATTGCCCAGCATCTGGCTGTTCTCGCAGATGTTCTCGCGCCCCGAGCGGCAGAGCGTGCAGTGCCCGCAGGAGAGCACCGCAGGGATCAGCACCCGGGCGCCCGCCGCGAGCGTGGTGACGCCCCGGCCGACTTCCGAGACGGTTCCCGCCACTTCATGCCCCAGAATGATCGGGGGCGGCTTGAAGGTCGGGGTGCCGTGATCCAGGTAATGGAGGTCGGTATGGCAGACGCCGCACCCCGCCACCTTGACCAGCACCTCGCCGGCCTCTGGCTCTGGCGTCGGGACCTCGGTCAGTTCGAGCGGCTGGTGCGCGGCGTGGAAGACGGCGGCCTTCATGCAGGTCTCCTGGTATACACGACCCGGTAGAGTTGCAGCGCGGCATGGCAGTCGCCGCACTCCTCTCGCAGGTCCTGCGCAGTGGGGAGCTCGAGCCGCACGGCGAATCCGAGCTGCTCATAGAGCTTGACGGATTCATCCAGCCGGGCTCCGACGGCGATGAACCGGCGCTCCCAGCCTTCGGCTTCGAGCGGATCGGGCGCGTCGCCGTCCGGTTCGAGTACCGGCAGCGACCGGCCCATCAGGCGGCCGCGCCTTCAGTGGCGCGCTTGGCGAGGCGCTGCTGGCCAAGCACCGCGGCACCGATGGCCGCCGTGAACTGGGCGAGCGGCTCCGGCGGAACGTTGACGTCCTGCCCCAGTTCCTCGCGGAGCACCCGCACCATGGTGGGGAACCGCATGATGCCGCCCACCAGGGTGATCTCCTGTTCCAGACGCACACGCTTCATCAGTTGGACGGAGCGCGCCACGAGCGACACGACGGCGCCGTGCAGGATGTCGCCCGGGGCACGTCCGCTCGAGACGTGATTGATCACCTCCGATTCGGCAAAGACGGCGCAGACCCCGGAGATGTTGGCGGCATCGGCCGACGCGGCGGCCACCGCCCCGATCTGCTCCGTCCCGAACCCGAGGTACCGGGCGGTCTTCTCGAGGAACGCCCCGGTCCCGGCGGCGCACTTGTCGTTCAGCCGGAAGGCCGCCACCCGGCCCCGGTCGTCGAGCCGGCTCGCCTTCATCGTCTGGCCGCCGACATCCAGCACCGTGCGGGTGTGAGGAAAGAAATGGCGCGTGCCGCGACCCTGGGCGGTGAGGTCGGTGGCGTGCAGGTCGCGGAACGGCACCTGGTAGCGCCCCGCCCCCGTGCTGACGAGATAGGCCACGTCTTCCCGCGTCACATCGGCGTGCCGGAGCAGGGCGGTGTAGGCCTCGGTCGCGGCGGCATCGAGGCGAAAACCCGTGGGGATCATGGCGGTGGCGACCAGCGTGCCATCGTCGGTGAGCAGCGCCGCCTTGGTGTACGTGGACCCAACATCGATGCCGGCGGTCAAGGTGGTCATGAGGCGGCTCCAGCCGGGGCGGTCTGCCCGGCGATGATGCGGTCCATGGCGAAGAGCGCCGCACCGAGCGCGCCCATGTAGTGCGAGTCGTCTCCCACCTGGAGGGGAGTGCCCAGGAGTTCGTTCAGTACCGCAACCATCGCCTCGTTGCGCGCGACGCCGCCGGTGAAGGTGATCCGCTCCTCGACGCCGACCCGCCGCAGCAGCGAGACCGACCGGGCGGCGATGGACCGGTGTACGCCCATCAGGATGTCCTCGATCTTCTTGCCCTTGGCCGCCCATCCCAGCACTTCCGACTCCGCAAAGACGGTGCAGGTCGTGGAGATCTTCACGGGCCGGGTGGCCCGCAGTGCCACGCCCCCGAGCTCGCCGAGCGGAATCTCCAGCGCGAAGGAGGCCGCCTGGAGGAAGCGACCGGTGCCGGCCGCGCACTTGTCGTTCATGCAGAAGTCGAGGACGTCGCCGGACTCCGTCACGCGGATGGCCTTGGTGTCCTGGCCGCCCATGTCGAGCACCGTGCGGGTGCCGGGGAAGAGATGCGCGGCGCCGCGGGCATGGCAGCTGATCTCGGTCACCTGGTCGTTGCCGAAAGTCACCTTGTATCGCCCATACCCCGTGCCGATCACATACCCCACGTCCGCCTCGCGCACGACCCCGTCGTCGAGCGCCGCCTGGAACGCCTCCTGGGCCGCCGTGACCACGTTGGAACCGGTCATGATCAGCGACCGCCCCACGATGCGGCGCGCCTCGTCGATCACGATCGCCTTGGTCTGGGTAGAGCCGACGTCCACGCCGCCACTGTATCGCATGATCTCTCCGATCAGGCCGTGGCCGCGGTGGCGCGGAGCCGCTGCGAGCCGAGGCCCTCGAAAAAGGCGTCAATCCGGTTCTTGAGCTGGGCTTCCGACACCACCCGGCGGTCCATCATGTCCGACTCGATGAAGAGGCACTGGACGTCGCGGGCCTTCATGAGCGCCTTCCGGCTGCCGGCCAGGCTGGTGGACACGGTGCGGCAGCTCTTGACCGGGTGGTAGACCACGCCGTCGGCCTCGAACTGGTCCACCTGCTCGATCAGCGACTGGTCGTGGAAGAGCATCGCGTCGCCGGCGTGGCGGACACCCACGAGGATCCCCTCCGCGAGGCTCTCGATCGGTCGCTCCAGGTCGTACTGGAACCCGAGGTCGAGGCCCCCCGCCGCAAACCAGAGGTAACTCGACGCCACGAACACGCCGCCCTGGTCCGCGAACATCTCGTGGAAGCGGCGGAAGATCGGGTAGCAGGGGACGCCGACAAACAGCAGGCGGTACTGCTCGTCCTGGATGGTGCCGAGACCGCGCGCGGCCTTGTACTCCATCTCTTCGACCAGGCGCTCGAAGTACTCGGCCCCCTCCCGGGTGCCGCGCAGGGCGTTCAGGACGCCGAGGTAGATCGTGCCGTCCACCAGGGCGTTGAACAACGCGGGGCGGCGCTGATTGAGTTCGAGGATCCGCTTCCAGGCGGCCGCCATCCGGTTGGTGTAGTCGAGCACTTCGCGCAGCCGTCCCATGTCCAGCGTCGTACCGGTGAGCCGCTCGCATTCCGCGATCAGCTCGCGGAGTTGCACTTCGAGGTAGCGGCGGTCGTTCTCGAAGGCGACCGTTCCCGGCGGGGCACCGCCGGCGGCGGTCCGCGAGCCGGGGATGTCGAGCGTGACCATGGGGATCTTGTAGTAGCGTTCCCAGAACTCGGCCCACTTGACGTAGGTATTGCAGGCGTTGGTCGCCACGGCGAGCGCCGGCTTGGGGAGCCGCCCCATGGAGTGCTTGCCGTCCTGGAGCTGCATGGCCACGTCGGCCTTCACGTAGCCACAGACATCCGGCGAGTAGCCGTACTCCTCGGCCATGCCGAGATACTCGTGCGCCACGTGCCGTACCGCAGTCTGGAGCGAGTTGATTTCCGGGAAGACGAGGTGCATCCCGAAGGCGCGCAGCACCTCCGCCAGGCTGCCCATGACGAAGACATAGGCGGCGGTTTCCTTCCGCTCGGCGGCCTGGTCCAGTCGTGCAAACCAGTCGCGCATCAACTTGGCGCCTTCGGTGGCGCCCCGGCCGACGATGTCCTGTTCCGTGATCACGGTCCCTCCCTAGTCGAACAGGATGCTTTCGATGAAGGTCTCGAGCTGCAGTTGCATCTGGTCGAAGCCGGACATCTTCTCTTCGAATTCGGTGATGAAATAGGGGATGTGCGCCTCGTCCAGCGCCTTGGTGTAGGCGACCTGCTCGTCCAGGCCGGGCTCGCACATCTTGGCGGCCGACAGGATGGCCGCCTGCGCCTTGGCGCCGTGCAGCCGGTCGAGCAGCATCTGCTCTTTTGGTTTCCGGGTGTCGTGCTGGACGGGGCTGTACGAGGACCCGTTGATGTAGGCGTCCGCCAGCGCCGCCAGGGGATCGCCCTGTGCGTCCACATCCCGGACCAGGAAGCGGAGCCCGATCAGGAGGTCGTCGTCCACCACGTAGCAGGACTGGCCGATCACCATCAGCAGATCGAGGGGGGGCTGCTCACAGAACCCCCCTTCCAGCACGATGCGGATCTTGTCCTGGGACTTGTCCTCCCGTTGCCGGATCTGCGGGATCATCGCGCGCAGCAGGGCGTTGTGCTCCTCCCGGCGGAGAATGGCGCCCAAGGCCACCAGCACGTAGGCCTGGTCGACTGGCAGGAGCCAGGGCGTTTCCCGCTTGATGGCGTAGACCTCGCGGAGCAGGCGGCGATTGTCGTTGAAGACGGCAATCGAGCGCCGGAGGTCGGCGTCGGTGACCTTTCGGCCCGCCACCGCCTCGATGTCACCCAGCATCCGCGCGTACTCGTCGCGGAGGTAGGCGGCGGACGCGGCGGAATTGACGTTCTGGGGCAGGTAGAGGATCTGGGACGGGTACGGGAGATTGCGCGTCCACACGCCGGCCAGGTTGCGCGCCGCGTCGCAGATCGGGTGGGTCACGAACATGTCGAGCGGCAGCCGGCCGTCGAGGCAAACCTCGAGCGAGCTCCGGATGATGGAACAGAGATATGAGCCGAAGTGGGAGTCGGCCTGCCGCATCTCCACCGGGGCGCCGCGTACCTTGACCGGCAGCATTCCGGCGGCGTGGACCAGTTCCTCCGGGAAGTACACCTGGAAGTGACCGAGGACCTTCCCCCCCGACTCCTTCCACGCGTGCACCGTGGGGAACTCGGGGTCTTCCAGCAGGTCCCGGCAGGCGGCGAGGGCGGCGTCGAGGGGGAGCGCCGCGACGGCGGCGACATCGAACGCGGTGGCCGTGGCGCTCATGCTGGATCCTCCCAGACCGGCGCTCGCTTCTCCATGAAGGCGGCGAGCCCCTCATGCACATCCGCGAGCTGCATCAGTTCGTTGAGGTAGAGGTCTTCCGCGCGCTGGAGTGCAGGTGCAAACGGGAGGTCCATGCCATCCAGGACTGCGCGCTTGGCCAGGCGAAGCGCCGGGCCGGAGCGGGAGGCCAACTCGGCCAGGGCGGCGGCGGCGCCCGCCTCGAATTCCACGGTGGAGAGGACACGGCTCACGAGTCCCATGCGAAGCGCCTCGGCGGCACCGATGGTCCGGCCGGTCAGGATGAGGTCGAGGGCGCGTTGCCGACCGATCAATTGGGGGAGGAGTGCGGCGGCCACAGGGGGGAAGACCGCCAGCTGGATCTCGGGCTGGCCGAGCTTGAGGTCGTCGCGTGCCAGGACCATGTCGCACGCCAGCGCCAGCTCACAGCCGCCGCCGAGGGCGGCGCCGTGGACGAGCGCCACGACCGGCACCTCGAGTGCCATCAGTTGCCTGACCGCGCCGTGAAACAACGCGAGCATCCGCCCCACCCGGTCGGCAGTATGGTCGGCCACATCCACACCGGCGGAGAAGGCCCGGCCGGCTCCCGACACGGCCAGCACCTTCAGCCCGGCATCGGCCGCCGCCTCGGCGATCGCCGATTGCAGCGCTTCCATGGCGGTGATATCCAGCACGTTGACCGGGGGTCGGTCCAGCACCAGCCGTCCGACGCCGCCCGTGCGGGTATAGCGCACGGTGTTCGCCGTGGTCGGCATCAGCGCTTCGCCGCCAGCGTGGGTTCGGGAGCGCGGTGGCTGTTCATCGCGCCACCGCATGCACCGCAGAAGGCGAAGCCGGACGGAATGCCTTTCGCGCCGCACGCCGGACAGTCGGAGGCGTACGGGCCCCAGAGGAACTCGCTCGATCCCCCATTCGCCGCCTTCTCGCGGAGGCCGAGGTAGTCGGCCGGCCGCTTCTCGACGAAGGCCCGCATACCCTCCCACGGCTCGACGCTGGTGTAGTGCGTGGAGAGCCAGTCGCGTGCGTGGCCGATCGTCTGGTGCCACGCCAGTTCCTTCCAGAAATTGACCTGCTGCTTGGTGTACCGCTGGCACTCCGGGAACTGCTTGAGGAGCTGTGTCACGAGGTCCTGGACCGATTCGTCGAGCTTGGAGAGGTCAATGGCGTACCCGTCCTTGCCCTTCTGCGCCAACTTCACCTGCTCCGGCGTCGCGCCGGTGATGAAGGTGCCGTCCTTCGTGACCGAGGGTACCACGCGGTTGACGAGCCCCCACTCCAGACACTTGTCGGAAGGAATCCGATTGTTCAACAGGAGCATCTCGCGGGCGCGCCGGTCGCCGATGTGGATCGGCAGCCACTGCGTGGCCCCGCCGGCGGCCACGCTCCCGACCCGGGTGCCGACCTGGCCGATCCAGGCATGCTCCGCCATGACGGCGAGGTCACAGGCCAGCTGTGACTCGTTGCCGCCACCCGCCGCCATGCCGTTGATCCGGGCGATGACAGGCTTCCCCGCGTTGACGAGGCTCTCGATCCAGGCGCGGAAGAGCCCCATGTACTTCCAGTAGTCGCGGGGGCGATCGGTGTACGCCTCCTCATACTCCTTGACGTCGCCGCCGGTGCAGAACGCGGACGTCCCCGCGCCGGTAATCACGATGACGCCGACGGTGTCGTCGAACGAGGCATCCTGAACGGCGGTGGCAAGCTCCCGGAGCGCCGCGGTGCTGTAGGCGTTGTAATTGTGGGGGCGGTTGATGGTGACGGTGGCCACCCAGTCCGCCTTGCGGTACCCTACCTCGGCGAAGTCGAACGAAGCGGCGTCCCGGGATTCAAATTCACGCATCGGTCTGTCCTCGGTGATTGGATCGCATCGTCAGGCGGCAGCGACGATCTCGTCGCCTTCGGCACAGACACTGGCGACGTAGGCCTCGGCGGGGTCCGCCAGCACATCGTGATAGGTTTCGAAGAGCCGTGCGGCCTTGTCCCCGTGCCAGCCATCGGGGAGGAGAGGGCGGGGGAGGTACGGGTCCTCGAGCGGGAAGGCCCGGTACTCGTGCACGAGAAGGAACCGGCGCCTGAAGCAATCCGCCGGTGCGGTGCACGGCTTGTGAATGCCCGCCCGTGCTCCTGTCAGGCCGCACTCGCGGCAGTGCTCGAGTTCCTGGCTCCACCGGGCGATGAATGCCGCATAGCGCCGATCCAGGCCGGCGAGGTCCCAGCACTGAGACACCAGGCGTTCAGGAGTGGAGTGCGCCAGGTGGGCGCCCCGGAAAATCTCGACGTGTTTACCCAGCTTGAGGTCCGCTGCGATCTCCAGGACTTCGGTCCGCACATCGTGCGGTGAAATCCACACCCCGCTGGTGAGGGGGCCACAGCCCAGCCAGGCCAGCCGGACGCGGAGCGCGTCCCGAAGCCGACGGCGTGTCTCGGGGACCGAGAAGACCACGACCGACCAGTCGCCGTCCCACTCCGCGTCCGAGGCCGGGTGATAGATGCGCTCCCGTCCCGACTCGAGCAGTTTTCGGCCCTTCGGGGCCAGGCCGTACCAACTGCGTGTGCCGATCCGCTCGGCGGTGAGCCACCCCTTTCGGGTCATCCGGGAGAGGACGGTCCGCACCGCCATCGGGGAGAGCCCGAGGTCGCCGAGGAGGGTGATCAGCCCTCCCGTCCAGACCGGACGTTCCCGCTCCAGCAGATAGTCGCCGAAGAGGGTGAAGACGAGGTCCTGGGAGCGGAGGCTGGGGATTGACTTACGTGCCATACGCTATACGCTCGTAAGTAAAGTGACATATAACACTTCTGCTACGAACGAATGTGTTGTGTTATACTGGTCTTGTCAAGGAAGGCCCCCATTCGCAAGCCAAGGGGGGGACTGCCCCGCGTCAGTGCACGGACGGCTTTTTGTCACGCGAAGACCGCCAACTCAGGAGCCATTGATGGGCATGTACTACGAGGACTTTGAGGCAGCCGGTGCGTTCGTGACTGCGCCGCGCCGCATCGAGGAAGCCGATGTGCGGGCCTTCGCCGAGGTGTCTGGAGACCGGAATCCCATTCATCTCGACCCGGACGCCGCCAAGCGGGCGGGGTTCGATGGGCCGATTGCCCATGGGGCACTGGGACTTTCCGTGGCAACGGGACTGGCGAATCAGTTGGAACTCACGCGGGACACCCTCGTCGCGCTGGTCGGCGTCTCCTGGCGATTCCGTGGGGCGATCTACTATGGGGATATCGTGACCCTGCATCTCCGGGTGGCCTCGCGGAGGGCGACGGGCAATCCGACGAGGGGACTGGTGACGCTGGCGGCCGAGTTGAAGAACCAGCGTGGTGAGGTGGTGCAGGAAGGGGAGTTTGTCGAATTGATCGCGCGACGCACCGGAACCGAGGAGTTGTCATGAAGACCGCCCTGGCCGTTGGATTCGTCGTCCTCGGCACCGTCCAGATGCTTCCCGCCCAGACCCCATCGGGCTGGCGTGCACACGATCTCTCCCGCCCTCGGCCGCCACTGGTGACACCAGGCCAGCCGGCGGAGGCTGTTCTGCCGCCTTCGGATGCCGTGGTGCTCTTCGACGGATCGGGAGTCGGCGCCTGGCGCAACGCCAATGGGGAGGCCGCCGGGTGGGTGGTGCGCAATGGCGCAATGGAGGCGGTGCCGGGGGCGGGATACGTGTTCACGCGACAGGAGTTCGGGGACCTCCAGCTGCACATCGAGTGGTCGGCGCCGACACCGCCGAAGGATTCGGGGCAGGGGCGGGGGAACAGCGGCGTCTTCCTGATGGGCAGCTACGAGCTGCAGGTGCTCGACTCCTATCAGAACGACACTTATCCTGACGGGCAGGCCGGCGCAGCCTATGGCCAATACCCACCCCTGGTAAACGCCTCCCTGCCGCCCGGGACCTGGCAATCATACGACATCATCTTCCACCCGCCGCATTTCGATTCGGTGGGCGTGCTCGTCGCGCCGGCCCGGATGACGGCCTTCCAGAATGGCCTCCTCATCCAGGATGATGTGGCCTTCTGGGGCCCGACCAACTGGCTGCAGGCCAACCCCTACGTCGTAAGTCCCCCGCGCGGGCCGATTGCGCTGCAGGATCACGGCAACCCGGTCCGCTACCGGAATATCTGGGTTCGGGCACTGCCCAGTGTGACACCTCCGATGCCCGCTCCACTCCCCGTTGCCGCCGACGTCCCCAGTGCAGTGCTGGACCGGCTCCCCGGCACCTATGCCAACGGCGGAATGGTGCTGGTCATCTCGAAAGCGGCCGATGCGCTCCGGGTGAATCTGCCCGAGGGCCGGTGGCAGACCCTGATCCCACTCTCTCCCACCGAGTACGCGTTCAGCAGCACGGCCGCGACGCTGACGGTGACGCCCGCCCCCGATGGCACCCCCGCCAAACTCACCTTCAGAATGGGCGATACCGTCTTCGACCTGACCCCGGTGCATGACCCATCGGCGCATCAATAGGTTGGCGGGGAGCGACCTGGTTTCGTGGCTTTCTGGTACGTAAGTGGACGCTCACTCGCCCGGTAACTAGCAACCCGCTTTAGGTATGATAGCCTAAAGTATTATTTGACATGGTATTAGGTGTTTCGTAGTATTCCGCGGCATGTCTGGCCCACCCATGACGAGAGTTGCCTGATCCGCGAATTTCGTCAATAAATGAGCAAACACTCACATGCCATGATTTCACTTTTCCAGCATGGCCATGGTCTAGACATGGCTCTCATTTCTATCGTCAGGGGAGAGTGTGTGTATCGTCTCGATGCAAGTGGATCGCGGCGTACCAGAGTTCCCTGATCTCCAAATTCTTCAAGTAATTGCAGCAGAATAAGATAGGCGATCAGATCGGAATGGCACTCCCATTGCCTTCCCTTTGGTCACCCTTACTCCTGGATGCCTATGCAGGACGCCGTGGCGTTGTTGTTCCTCACGATTCCAACCGCACTGACCACCCCCGCAGCCCCGATCGCTGATACGGTGCAATCGGCACCGGCCCCGATCGTCGCCCCGGTCCCGATCCCAGCGGCGTTCCTGCCCGACGGCATGCGGCTCGTGAATGACGCCGACTCCTGGCAGGACACCACCAAGCGGAAGCGGGCGACGGCGGTGGAATACAGCGACGGGTACTACACCCGGCTGAAGATCCACAAGATCCTCAGCTGGACGATGCTCCCGCTCTTTGCCCTGCAGTATGCGAGCGGCACCCAGGTGATGGAGTACGGCGATGCCGCTCCCAGTTGGGCGAAGAGCGTCCACGGCCCGACGGCCACCGCGCTTGCTGGCGTCTTTGCGGTAAACACGGTGACCGGCGCCTGGAACCTCTGGGACGGCCGGAAGGATCCTGCCGGACGCACCCGCCGCTACATCCACTCCGCCCTGATGTTCATCGCCGATGCGGGATTCGTCTACACCGGGGTGCTGTCCAGCCAGGCCGAGACGTCGTATGACGCACGGCAGCAACATCAGAACGTCGCCATTGCTTCCATGAGCGTGGCGACCGCCAGCTGGCTCATGATGCTTCTTTGGAAGGACTGATCGATGTCACTCGTCGAATCGCTTGCTCACCTGGCGGAGCCCTGGGCCGCCGCGTACGACAACTCCAAGCTCTTGATGAACGGCGTGATGTTCAGCCATATCGGTGGGTTCCTGCTGGCCGGCGGATTGGCACTCGCCGCGGACCGCTCGGTGTTCCGGGCCACCAGCGCAGACGCCGCCGTCCGCCGGGTCCATGTGGCCGAGCTCAACGCAATCCATACCCCGGTCCTGGTCGGTCTGGCCATCTCCTTCGCGAGCGGCTTCCTGCTCTTCCTGGCTGACGTGCCCACGTTCGCCACCGCCCCGGTCTTCTGGGTCAAGATGGGGTTCCTGGCGGCCTTGCTCGTCAATGGCGCCGCGCTGAGAAAATTCGGCCATCGACTGGCGTCGGGCGATGTGACGGATCGCGCCTGGCAGGCGCTCCGGCGTTCCGCCGCGGCGAGCTCTCTCCTCTGGCTGGTCGCGGTGCTGACCGGTGTGATGCTGGTGAACCTGTGAGCAGCCACGATTGCGGCCGCTGTGAGCTGGAAGGGCGCCGGGATTTCCTTCGCGCTGCGGCCTCGCTGATGCTCACCTTCGTTGCCCTCGGAGCCACGGCCGAGACGGCTGAGGCGCTGACGGTGCGCAGTGGACGCGCGTTGCGGGTGCGCGGGGCCCGCGTGACGTACCCGATCCCCCCCGTCGACGGTGCCACGATCGACAAACAGGAACAGGTCATCCTGGTGCGGTTCCAGGGGATGGCGTACGCCTTCAATCTTTCCTGTCCACACCAGAACACGGCGCTGAAGTGGTTGCCGGCGGACCAGCGCTTCCAGTGTCCCAAGCACAAGTCGAAGTACGAGCCGGACGGCACCTTCATCTCGGGTCGGGCCACACGCGGCATGGACCGACTCGCGATTCGGCGGGACGGCGAGACGCTGGTGGTCGACGTGGACGTCATGTTCGAAGAAGACAAGGATCCCGCGGGATGGGCCGCGGCCAAAGTGTCCCTCGGCTGAGGGAGAGGAGACGGCATGTGTGACGGATCATGCGGCGGGCGCGGGCTCTCGCGTCGGGCCTTCCTGGCGGACACGTCGATGGCGGCGGTCGCCGCGGTCCTCGCCTCGGCATGCGGCAACGGGGTATTCGGGGGGGCGCTGGGGCCAGGTGGAGTGGTGAATCTTTCCGTTGACGTGAACAGCTTTCCCCCGCTCGCGTCTGTCGGCGGGGTGGCTCGTGTCGATGGCGGGTCCGGAACCCCGGTGGCCGTGTACCACAGCGGTGCGGATGCGTACAGCGCCTATTCGATGGTCTGTCCGCACGCCGGCACGACCGTCAGCATCCAGTCGAATGGATTCCGCTGTCCCAACCACGGGGCCACCTTCGCGAAGACGGGCGCGTGGACGGGCGGACAGAAGACCAGCAACCTCTTCGCGCTGACGACGACCTACGATCCCGCGACCGGCATGCTCCAGATTTCGGGCAATGCGCCGGGCGGCGGCGGTGGAGGGGGCGAGGACGACGACTAGGGCGACCCGCGGGGATCCAGCCGCCGGATCGTGCCTCCCGGTCCGACAAGCCATCCCCGGCCATTCTTGCCCATCCCGACGCTCCAGTAGTTGCCGGCATCGATCAGGGTCCAGGTCCGGGCGTCGTCCATGGAGATGGCGGCGCCCTTGGGGCCGACCGCCACCAGCACCGATTTGCCGTTGTCCTGGGAGTAGGCCGAGCCGTACACCGCGCCGGGGAAGGGCATCTGGCCGCCCGGCTCCCATGTTGCCCCGCCGTCGGAAGTGACCGCGACATTCATCGTGAACGTATCTGGCTTGGCGATGTTGCCTCCCATCGCCACGCCGTGCTGATCATCGCGGAATGCTACCGTGGCGATCCCCGCCGAGGCGCTGGCCACGATCGGCGTCTCGGCGCTCTTCCAGCTCCGTCCCTCATCGGTGGTCCGGATGACGCGCGCAAACCCGTCCACCGCGGCGCCCGTGCCGAACCAGGCGCGCTTGTCGCCCCGGGTGGCGAGGCAAGTACCGCTGGCCGCGAAGGAGCCCTCGCCCGGTCGGGCATGGGGACTCGCCGCCTCGGAGAGAAGCATCCAGCTCTTGCCGTCGCGCGTGGCGAGCACAGGGAAGATGCCGTCCACGCCATCGCTCAGGGCGATGCCATGTTTGTCGTCCCAGAATCCCATGCAATCGTAGAAGGCCTTCGAGCTGCCGTTCCGGAACTGCTGCGTCCAGTTCTTGCCCGCGTCGTCCGAGTACCAGATCTGCGACGCCGCACCGGTGCCGGCGCTCATCAGCCAGACCCGCCTGGCGTCGAGTGCGTGCAGGTCCCGGAACTGGAGTGAGTCCGCTCCGGGCACCACGCCGGCGGTCCAGGTGGCGCCCCCGTCCACGGTCCGGGCCCAGGTGCCGCCGTGTCCGCTCACCCAGACCACGTCGTTGCTGACCACGCTCACCGCCTGCAGGAGCTGCCGGGTACCCACGGTCTGATCCGTCAGCACCGGCAAGGGGGCGGTGGCCGGAGTCACCGTTTCGGGCACAGAGGAAGATGAGCAGGCGGTGGCGAGGCCAGCGAGGGTGGCGAGGGCAAACGGGAAGCAGCGCATCGCGACTCCGGGGCGGTGGGTCACGCCCGCCGGGCGGCGGCGGGCTCCGATGGGGCGGCAAAGTCCTCCTCCACCGGAGGACGAAAGCAGAGGTCGAACGCGAGGAACAAGACCTTCGAGAACGGCAGGAACAGGAACGGGATCAGGAGCATCAGGATGGCGCCACCCACGGTGATCAGCGCCCACGGCGGTGAGGGCCAGGTCGCGACGACCACCGCCACCGCCACCGAGGCGAAGCACAATTCCGACGCAACGATATTGAACATGTACGAGCCGACCCAGTAACCCTCCTCGCCCCGCTCGAACCGCAGGCCGCAGGTGGGGCAACTCGGCGCCATCCGGAACCACGACAGGAACACGGGCCCACCGCCACAGGCGGGGCACCGGAGCCGGAGCGCACGCCGGAACATCCGCCAGCGGTTCACGAGGCCTCGTCCCGCACCACCATGATGGGCGCATCTTCCGGGAGCCAGACGCCGGGGAAGGCGCGGACATCGTCCGTGAGGATGGCGCGGGGGGGGCCGGCGGCCACCCGCTGCAGGCCCTCGTGACCGAACTGCAGGTAGTAGAGGGTGGGCCCGGCGTTGCGCGCATGTTCCGCCACAAATTCCGTGAAGGCCTTTGGCCAGTGCCCGGCGGGCCGGGCCCGCAACCCGAGGGCGCGTCGATGCACCTCGAGTGCCTTCACCACCTGGGGCCGGCTGTAGCCGAGTTCGCGGTACCGCACGCGGAGCCGCGCCTCGTCCTCGCTCGCCGGAACCTTGCGCTCCCTCACCAGGTCGCAGGAGCAACCGCCGCGCAGCACGCGGGCGATGGTCTGTGCGTCGGGATGGAGGGCGCGCAACTCTCCTTGCTCGGTCGGGGGCAGCAGGTCCGCCGTCAGCCCCTGGGGGAGCATCGAGCGCACCTCACTGAGAGTGAGCGGGCTCGCGATGTAGAGGAAGAAGCACATGATGGTCCAGTGGATGAGAATCGTGCGCGGCGCGACGGGTGTTCAGGGTGTCGATCCTGGATTGCGCCGCTGGCGCTCCGCCCTTCCCTGAAGGATAAGCCCGGCCGCCTCCCCCGCTTGCCCACCCTGCCGAACCATCCGCTCCAGCGTGGGGGTCGCCTCGTCCTTGAGCTTGGCCGCCAGGATGACGATCATCTGCCCGCGCTCGGCCGCCTCGCGCTGGGCCAGGACCTTTCGCCGCGTCTCCCAGGCCAGCAGCGCAATCAGCACGAGGAACGCCACGAAGAGCGCCAGCCCGAGGAGCGCAAGTTCCCGCGGCACCACCTGGCGGAATCCGGCCACCGCCAGGACGAGGGACAGCGCTGCCGCGACCCCCGCCAGTCGGACCAGTGCGCGATTCGGCGTGGATGTCATGGGAGCGGCTAGATGGGAAGATCTTCGCGCACCAGCACCAGGATGGCTGCAAGGGGGACGACCAGGTACTTCCGCTCCTCGAAGGTGATCTCCACCGCGGCCTTCCGGAAGAAGATGGCGGTGTCGCCGACCCTCGCCTGCATCGGCCGATGCCTGGTCTGCTCCCGCCGGGAGGCCTTCCACGGTTCTTCGTCCAGCGAGCTGAAGTCCGGCATCGGCTCACCCGGGCCCGTCGCCACGATCAGCCCCGCCTGCACCTGCAGCCCCTCCATCGCCGACGCGGGAAGGTAGAGGCCGACCCGGGTGCGCTCTTCCCCCTCCTCGGGAGTGATGAGCACCCGGTCGCCGACGACGAGCAATTGCTTCTTGGGGAATTCCATGGTCACTCCAGGGAGTGCGCTACGCCTGGTGCGCGGTCACCAGCTCCGTGACGCGAAGCCGCCGGGTCATGCGGGGAAGCCTGAGCTCCACCTCATCGCCCACCTTCCGGTCCACCAGTGCGCGTCCGAGCGGGGAGGCAAATGACACATGGCCTTCCTCGAGGTCCATCATCTCGGCGAGGACCAGCATGTAGGTGTCGGTTTCCTTGCTGTCGAGGTCCAGTACGGTGACCCGCGAGCCGAGTCCGACCCGGTCGGTCGGCGTCTCGGTGTTGGCGAGCTGGGTCAACTGATTCAGGCGGTGGTGCAGTTGCCCGAGCCGGGCCTGCACCAACTGCTGCCGCTCAAGCGCCGCCTTGTACTCGGAGTTCTCCCGCAAGTCCCCCATCTCCACAGCCTGGGCAATGGCCTGGGGCAGCGTGATGGTGAGCTCGCGGGTCAGGGCTTCAATCTCCTGGCCGAGCTTCTCGCGCATTTCGGTAATCATGGGCGGTTCCGACAAAAAAAGGACGTGCCCGAGAGACGGAATCTCTCATCGGGCACTTGCAGGTTTCTCATCATTAAGATGCGATGCCGGGACGATTTTGGACAGGTGCGCACCTAACCAGCGCTCCAGCAAGCGCTTAGGAAACTGGTAGGCGGGCCTGTCCTCCCTCGGTACCTTCTGCCCCGCTGCCCCGCTGCCCCGCTGCCCCCCCGCCTACGCCGCCATCTCCTTCAGCAGCGCCAGCGCCTTGTCGACCTCGTCCGGCGAGTTGTAGATGTGGCAGGCATGGCGCACGCCGACGTCGCCCATGCTGCGGACCCGCACCTTCCCGCGTTCCCAGAGATAGTCCTGAATTTGGGCCCCGGTCTTGTTCTTGAGTCCGTACACCGTCGTGCCGCAGGTGAGGTCGGGATGCGTCGGCGAGACGAACGTCGTACCGGGGATGCTGGTCAGGCCGGTCCGGAGCCGGTTGGCCAGGGCGAAGTCGCGCGCCTGGATCTTCGTTGAGCCGATCTGGTTGTGGAAGTCGACGGCGACCCCGAGGCCGAGGAGGAGGCTCAGGTTGCCGGTGCCGTACTGCATCAGCCGGAACATCGGGTCAGCCTGGTCATCCCAGGCTCCCGATGCGAGGGTGGTCCAGAGTTCCTTCTGGCGCTCGGGCCGGACGTAGAGCAGACCGGTGCCCTTGGGGCCGAGCATCCACTTGTGGGGCGAGGCGAAGAAGGCGTCACAGCCCATGGCCTGCACATCGATGGCGACATGCCCCAGCGACTGGGCACCGTCGATGACGCTCCAGATATCGCGCTCCCTGGCCAGGGCGCAGAGCTGATTGACGGGATAGCGGATGGCGCGCGAACTCGAGATATGCGGGATGGCCCAGACCCGCGTGCGCGGCGTCGTGGCGTCGAGGTAGAGCTGGATCAGCTGGTCGGGCGACTCGGGGGGATTGGGGACGGTGACCACCTTGACCACGATGCCGTCGCGCTTGGCGCGCAGGTCGTAGCCCATCCGGCCGCCGGCGTGGGCCTGGTCGGTTACGATGACTTCGTCACCCGGCTTCAGGTCGAGCCCGTTGGCCACGAAGTTCATGCCGAACGTGGCGTTCATGGTCAGCGCCACGTCATGCCCGGTGCAGTTGAGGGTGGTGGCCACTTTTTCCCGGCTGGGCAGTTCCGGGTAGTAGCCCGTGAAGAAGTTCTCGTGGCCCGCCTTGTAGTCCCACTCCGCAATGTCGCGATTGACGTGCTGGATGCTCTGGATGACCGTCTCCTGGACCGCCCGAGGACTCGACCCCAGGGTGGCGGTATTGAAGAACGCCTGGTCCGGCGGGATGGTGAACTGCTGGCGGAGCGCCCGCCAGTACGCCTCGTCGTCCAGCGGGCCGAGATCGGCGGGCATGAGCGGCCGACTCGCGCGCGGCGGAGTGGCGCCGAACTTCGGCAGCGTCAGCGAGGCGGCGAACGGGACCGACAGGAATCCGAGGAAGGAGCGTCGAGTGGTCACGGGGCACCAGTGGTGAGGGATGGTTCACAATCGGGTCCGGATCGCGGCTCCGCAAGCCCCCCTCTCCCGGACGGTGGTTGTCGGGCTTACTCTCCCGGGATGCGATACACACTTCTGCTCTGCCTTCTTGGCCTCCCGACGGTCCTCAGCGCCCAGGCGGCGGTGGCCAACGCCGACTCGCAGGTGGTGGCCCCCGACATACTCGCGGAACGGCTCCTGGTCGATGTCCGCGCACTCGACAACACCATCCGGGTGGACGCGAGGTATGCCGGCCCCGACAACTTTACCGGTGCGCCGCTGCCGGGGTACAACGCCAACCGTGCATTGCTCCGCCGCGAAGCGGCCGAGGCACTGGCGCGGGTGCAGCATCGGCTCGCCGCCGAAGGGCTTGGGCTCAAGATCTGGGACGGATACCGGCCGGTCCGGGCCACCCAGGCCATGGTGGCGTGGACGGAGCGGACCAACCAGACCTGGCTGCTCGACTCCGGGTACATCGCGCGGCGGAGCCGGCACAATCAGGGGGTGGCCGTTGACCTGACGATGGTGGATCTCCACTCCGGGGTCGAGGTGCCGATGGGCACACCCTTCGACACCTTCGGGGATGCGGCCCACACCGCCAATGCCGCTGGCGCCGTGAAACAGTCGCGGGATCATCTCGTAGAGGTGATGGCCTCGGAGGGATTCGCCAACTACCCGATGGAGTGGTGGCACTTCTCGATTGTCGTCGAGGACCCGGTTCCCTTCGACCTCGTCATCCGCGCCGCACCGCTCACGCCTCAATAATGGACCACGTCATGCCCCGTGCCACACTGGTAATTGCACTGCTCGCGTCCATCCCGACCGTTGCCCCGGCCCAGGTCGGCTCCCCGGCCGGTCCGGTCCCGGTGGAGTACCTGGCCGCGCGGCGCGCGGAACTCCTCAAGCGTATGGGGAACGGCGTGGCCGTCATCCGGTCGTCGGAACAGCGCAGCATCGAGGGGGATTATCCGCAGGACAGCGATTACCGGGAGAACAACGACTTCTTCTACCTGACCGGACTGGAGACGCCGTCCAGCTGGCTGGTGCTGATCGCTCGCGACACCCTCGCTCCGCAGGTCTACCTCTACCTGCCCGCCCGCGACTCAATGGCGGAGCGGTGGACGGGGGCACGCCTTGGGCCGGGTGCGGAGGCGACCGCCCTCACCGGCATCGAGGACACCCGCCCGGCCGACCTGGCCGAGCGCCAGATCCGGAGCTTCGTCCGGTCCCGGACGCTCCAGGGCGGCAGGTTCTACCTGCTGCTCGGCAAGGAGGCGGAGAGCGACACCTTCTTCCAGCATCTGGCTCTGGGGACCAGTGCGGGGGTGACCGACCTTCGGCCCTCCCTGGCCGCCATGCGGCTGGTGAAGGATGCCGACGAAATGCGCCGGATGCGCATGGCTGCCGAGATCAGCGCCAAGGGGCACGTGGCCGCGATGCGCGTGGCGCATCCCGGGGCCTGGGAGTACCAGCTGGAGGGCGCGGCCGAGGGGACATTCCGGAGCCTGGGCGCCGAACGGTTGGCCTACCCGAGCATCGTGGGAACGGGAATCAATGCGACGACGCTCCACTACGACCGGAGCCGCAGCCAGCTGCAGGCGGGGGAGCTGGTGGTGATGGACATGGGGGCGGAGTATGGCTTCTACGCGGCGGACATCACGCGGACCATTCCGGTGACCGGCAAGTTCTCACCGCGCCAGCTTGAGATCTACAACCTCGTCCTCGCGACGCAGCAGGCGGCGCTCGACTCCGTCAAGCCCGGGATGACCCTCGGCCGGCTGGGAACGATCGCGCGCGACTACATGAAGGAGCACTCCGGCGATCTCTGCGCCCCCGGCACCTGCGACCGCTACTTCATCCACGGCCTCAGCCACTGGGTGGGGATGGATGTCCACGACGTCGGGAGCTACGGGACGCCGCTGGCCCCGAACATGGTCTTCACCGTGGAGCCGGGCATCTACATCCCGGAGGAAAAGCTGGGCGTCCGGATCGAGGATGACGTGGTCGTGACGGCCACCGGCTACGAACTGCTCTCCGGCGGCGCGCCCCGGACAGCGGCGGATGTCGAGAAAGTCATGAAGCAGCGGCGCTGAGCTTCCACGCCGCGATGTTGCGGCGAATCTGCCGGTCGTGGATCTCCAGGTGTTCGGCATAGGCCTGTAGCCAGATCTCGGCTCCATAGGCGCCCGCCTCGGTGTGCTTGGCGGTCCGCCCCCACTGTGCCTCCGTGAGCCGGCGGAGCAGGGGCACGGTGTTGGCGCGGACGGCCACCACCGTGGCCATCGCCAAGTCGATCGGATGGGCGTGGTAGTCCATCCCTTTGGCCCACTGGGCCTCGTCATACCCCACGATCGTGGGGCGCTCCTCCCCCAGCACATAGCGGATTCGCCCGTGGCTGTTCACCTCCGAGTCAGCGCAGTGGACGACCACCTCGTGGACCGACCACTTACCGGGGGCGGGTCGCCACTGCAGGGCCGCGGCCGGCGTCTCCGCCAGGGCGGCGGCAATCCGGGCGGGGCCCTCGGCGTAGCGGCGGATGCAGTCTTCTCGTTCGGCGGGGGTCACGGTCGGCTCCGGGGTCTGGACGCATTCATTGGAAGAAAACCCGATTCGACCTAAGATATGGCGGGATCCAGCGTAAGGGCGACCTCCGGGGCCGGGATTCGGCGGGGTCGAATTCATTGACGCGGGGGCCTTCGGTCGGTAAAATGCTGACTGCTTGGCCACTCATCCCCCGCATTTTTCGCTGAACAGGACGAACGGAATGGCCCTCAGGATTCCTTCCCTCCGGCGCGCCGCCCGGTGGGTGCCCGCACTGTGCGTTACGCTGGCCATGCTCGTGCTGGCCGGCTGCTCGCCGGATGGGTACCCGCAGACCACGCTGGCTCCCAAGGCGGACTTCGCGGAACTGCTCGACCAGGTGTTCCGCCGGTCGTTCCAGCTGGCCACGATCGTCTTCTTCCTGGTGGAAGGGGCGCTGGTCTGGGCCCTCTTCCGGTTCCGCGGGAAGCCGGGCGACGCCGAGCCGGAGCAGAATCACGGCAACACGATGCTCGAGGTGGTCTGGACCGCCATTCCCGCGGTCATTCTCGTCTTCATCGCCGTGCCCACCATCCAGACGATCTTCAAGACGGCCGAGGTCCCGACCGACAATCCGCTCGTGATCGAGGTGACCGGTCACCAGTGGTGGTGGGAGTTCCGGTACCCGGAGTACAACCTCGTGACCGCGGGCGACATGCACGTCCCGACCGGGCGGACGGTCGACCTCCGGATGAGCACCGGCGACGTGGTCCACAGCTTCTGGACGCCGCAACTGGCGGGGAAGCGCGACGTCTTCCCCAAGCGCGACAACCGGCTCTGGTTCAAGACGGAGACGCCCGGGACCTACCCCGGGCAGTGCGCGGAGTTCTGCGGCACCCAGCACGCCCGGATGGCCTTCCAGGTCATTGCGCAGGCCCCGGCGGATTTCGACGCCTGGCGCGTGGGGATTGCCGCCGTGAGCGCTCCCGCCGACTCCGGGGCGCCGGCTCCCGACCCGCTCGTGGTGCAGGGAAAGCAGCTCTTTGCCACCAAGGCCTGCGTCGGGTGCCACGCCGTGACCGCGGTCGGCGCGCCGACCATGGTCGGTCCGAACCTGGCCGGCATCGGCAGCCGCACGGATATCGCCTCCGGCTGGCTGCCCAACACCGACGAGAATCTCGCCCGCTGGCTGAAGAACCCCCAGGCGGTCAAGTCGGGGGTGTTGATGCCGAATCTCGGGCTCACCGATGAAGAAGTCACCGCGCTGATCGCGTACCTGCGCTCGCTCAGCGTGGTGCCTGCACCGGGGGCGGTCGCCATGACCGCCGCCGGGAACTGACGAGAGGGTACGCGATGTCCACGATAGCGATGGGGCACGCCGGCACCGAGGCCGCTCCGGCCGAGAAGAAGGGGCTCTGGAGCTGGATCACGACCGTCGACCACAAACGGATCGGCATCCTCTACGGCGTCACCGCCTTCCTCTTCTTCCTGGGAGGCGGCCTCGAGGCACTCCTGATCCGCTGGCAGCTCGGAGCGCCGGACAAGACGTTCCTGTCGCCCGAGGCCTACAACCAGCTGTTCACGATGCACGGCACGACGATGATCTTCCTCGGCGTGATGCCGCTCTCGGCGATGTTCTTCAACTACTTCATCCCCCTGCAGATCGGCGCGCGCGACGTCGCGTTCCCGCGGCTGAACGCGTACAGCTACTGGGTTTTCCTCTTCGGCGGCCTGGTGCTCAACGCGAGCTTCCTCTTCAACGCCGCGCCCGACATGGGGTGGTTCGCCTACGCCAACCTGACCTCGAAGCAATTCAGCCCCGGCCTCAACGTCGATTTCTGGATTATCGGCCTGCAGATCCTCGGCGTGGCTTCGCTGGCGGCGGCGGTGAACTTCTTCGTGACCATCATCAACCTGCGCGCGCCCGGCATGAAGATGATGCGGATGCCGATGTTCGTCTGGATGAGCCTCATCACGCAGGTCCTGATCCTCCTGGCTTTCCCGATCATCACGGTGGCGCTCATCCTCCTGATGCTCGACCGGAACTTCGGCACGCACTTCTTTGTCCCCTCCGGCGGCGGCGATCCCGTGCTCTGGCAGCACCTCTTCTGGCTCTTCGGCCATCCCGAGGTGTACATCCTCATCCTCCCGGCCTTCGGCGTCGTCTCCGAGATCCTTCCGGTCTTCTCGCGGAAGCCCCTCTTCGGCTACGCCGCCATGGTCTTCTCGGGGTGTTTCATCGCCTTCCTGGGCTTCGGGGTGTGGAGCCACCACATGTTTGCCACCGGCATGGGGCCGATGGCGGACACGGTCTTCTCGCTTGGCACCATGCTGATCGCCATCCCGACCGGCGTGAAGATCTTCAACTGGATCGGCACGGTCTGGGGCGGGTCCATCCAGTACAAGACCCCGATGTATTTCGCCCTCGGCTTCGTGGCGATGTTCATCATCGGCGGCCTCTCGGGCGTCATGCACGCCTCGCCCCCGGCGGACCTCCAGCAGACCGACAGCTACTTCATCGTGGCGCACTTCCACTATGTGCTCTTCGGCGGCAGCATCTTTGCCCTCACCGCCGGCGCGTACTACTGGTTCCCGAAGATGACCGGCCGGATGCTCAGCGAGGGCCTCGGCAAGGTGCACTTCTGGCTGATGTTCCTCGGCTTCAACCTGACCTTTGCGCCGATGCACATCCTCGGCCTCAACGGCATGCCGCGCCGGGTGTACACCTACTCCGCCGGCATGGGCTTCGGGTTCTGGAACGCGATCGAAACGGCCGGCTCCCTGATCCTCGGCTTCTCCTTCCTGGTGTTCATCTGGAACATCCTGAAGTCGCTCAAGAGCGGGGCGGTGGCCCCGGCCGACCCCTGGCACGGCGCCACCCTCGAGTGGTCAATCCCGTCACCGCCGCAGGAGTGGAATTTCGCGGTGGAACCGACGGTAGACAGCCGGGATCCCCTCTGGGAACTGCGGCGCGCCAACGGCGGCACGCTGCCGGAGCCGGCCCGGGTGAGCGGCAAGGGGATTCACCTCCCCAGCCCGTCCTACTGGCCGATCGTCACGGCGTTCGGCACGGCGCTGACCCTCGTCGGCTTTCTGATGCACGTCAATCTCGCGGTGATCCTGGCCGGCGTCGCGATCACCATGACCGGCATCTTCTCGTGGGCCTTTGAGCCCGCCGACCACTAGACTCCTCACGACTGCGACGGACGGTCCCTTGGCGCACGATACCGCACACGCGATGCATCCCCCGACGGCCACCGGGCTCGACACCCGGAAGTTGGCCATCTGGACCTTCATCGGGTCGGAATGCCTCTTCTTCGCGACGCTGATTTCGAACTACCTGGTGTACAAGGGGCACAGCCTGGTCGGGCCGCTCCCGCACGAGGTCTCGCAGTGCATGCTGCACGGCCAGATGACCACCTGCGAGCCGATCTTCGAAATCCCGCTGGTCACGATGGGCACGGCGGTGCTCCTCTTCAGCTCCTTCTTCGTGGTGCGGGCGCTCGACGGCGCGCGATCCGGCAACCGGAAACAGCTGATCGGCTGGCTGACGGCCACGGTGATTTGCGGGCTCTTCTTCGTCGGCATGCAGGTGTACGAGTTCACCCATTTCTACCACAAGGGACTCGGCTACACCACGAACCTCTTCGGGTCTTCGTTCTACACGCTCACCGGCTTCCACGGCACGCACGTCACGATCGGCGTCATCTGGCTCGCCACCGTCCTCGTGCTCGCCATCCGCGGCAAGCTGCCGGTGGAGAAGGCGATGAACCTCGAAATCGCCGCCCTCTACTGGCACTTCGTGGACGTCGTCTGGATCGTGATCTTCCCCGTCGTCTACCTGATGAGGTGATCGGCATGGACGCCCAAGTCGCCACGCACCATCACGAGTCCGCGGCCGCGACCTACACCAAGATCGCGGTGGTCCTCTTCGTCATGACCGCCCTCGAGGTGCTCGCCTACGAGGCGTCGCACCGGGCCGGCTGGCCCATGCACGGGCTCGTGCAGCCGTTCCTCAACGAGATCCTCATCGTCCTGTCGGCGGCCAAGTTCGCCCTGGTCGCGATGTTCTACATGCACCTGAAGTCGGACAGCAAGATCTTCAGCGGCCTGTTCGTCTTTCCGCTGATCATCGCGACCGTGGTCATCGTCGCACTGCTGCTCCTCTTCTCGTACTTGCGCATGCTGCACCCGACGGCGTGACGCGCCGAAGCTCGCTCGCTGTACTGGCGGCCCCGCTTCGGCGGGGCCGCTTCGTCATTCACCCACGAGGCTCGATGCGCTACAGTGCCGTTCTGCTGCTCGCCCTCGCCGGCGCGACTCCCGCCCGGGCGCAGGGGACCCGGCCGCCGAATTTTGACTCCCTCGCCGCCGAAGCCACGACCTGGCTGCAGGAGTACCTGCGCATCCGGACGGTCAATCCGCCGGGCAACGAGATCGAGGGCGCGCGGTTTCTCCAGGCGGTGCTGGCGGGCGAGGGGATTCAGGCCGAGATCTTCGAATCGGCGCCCGGGCGCGGCAACCTCTACGCGCGGCTGCCGGGCACCGGCGCGCAGCGCCCGATGGTGCTGCTGCACCACATCGACGTGGTGCCCGCCGATTCTGCCCGGTGGAAATATCCGCCGTTCAGCGGGGTCATCGAGGATGGCGCGGTCTGGGGGCGCGGGGCGCAGGACACCAAGGGACTCGGGATCATCCAGCTCGCCACGTTCGTGGCGCTCAAGCGTCGGGGCGTGCCGCTCAGCCGCGATCTCATCCTCGTGGCCAATGCGGACGAGGAACTCAGCTCCTCGGGATCACTCTGGTTCACGCAGCACAAGGCGGACCTGGTCCGGGAGGCGGAGTTCCTCCTGAACGAGGGGGGCGACAACGAAATGGGGCCGAACGGCAAGACGGTTTCCTACGGCCTCGACGCCACGGAAAAGGTGCCGTACTGGCTCCGCCTGACCGTCCGCGGGGAACCGGGCCACGGGAGCCGTCCGACGGAGGGCAATGCGGCGCTCAGGCTCTCCCGCGTGCTTGGCCGGATCGCGGACTGGCAGACGCCGCTCATCCTGACGCCTCCCGCCGCCGCCTATCTCGAGGCCCTCGCCACCCGGGAACGGAATCCGGTGCATCGCGCCTGGCTCGCCGACCCCGCGAAGGCGCTGCAGGACTCGGTGGCGACCGCCTGGCTGATCGCGGACCGCTACCAGAACGCGATTCTCCGCAATACCGTGGCCATCACCGTGCTTCACGGCTCGACCAGCACGAACGTGATCCCAGCCGAGGCATCCGCGGAAATCGACGTGCGCCTCCTCCCGGGCCAGCGGCCGGACGACTTCCTCGCGCAGCTGCGCGCTGTCATGCAGGACACGACGGTGGAGGTTACGCCGCTCTCCAAGGTGCGCGCGGCGCGCTCGTCTCCGGTGGACGGCCCGGTGCTGGCCGCGTTCAGCGAGGCAGTCGAGGCCATGGATCCCGGCGCGCTCGTGCTGCCCAGGATGCTGACCGGGTACACTGACAGCTACGACTACCGGCTGCTCGGCATCGACGCCTATGGCGTCGAGGCCTGGCGCACCACCGCCGCGGTCTCCGCCACGATACATGGCAATGATGAGCGGGTACCGGTGCAGGAGATTAGGTTCGGAGTGGAGTTCTACTACCGCATTGTGGAGCAGCTGGCCCGGTAACAGGCTGGCGGCCGAACGCCATCCGTCCGGGAGGGTTCATGATACGCCTGCTCTGGTACATGCTGATCGCGGCGTTCATCGGCGCGCTGATCACCGGGGCGTCCTACGCGGCGGCCTACTCCACCGTCGGCACCCTGCTCGGTGCGCCCCCGCCCAAGATGGGCAAGCAGACTGTCGACCTGCTCTGGAAGGGGGCGCCGGATCTGCCGGGTCATCCACGGGCGTGGAGATTCACCTTCGGCCCCACGCTCATCCCCGGCGCTCGCGATGTGAAGATCTGGGTTTCCCCGTCCGGCAAGCTGCTGCAGACCGCGCCGGCGAATCTCCCGGCGCGGTTGGCTGGGTTTCACGATCGGGGCTATTGACCCGAGAGCGCCAGCGCGATGCTCGTCTCGTACCCTGCGGCGTCGACCGTATCGAACAGCGCCAGGCCTGCCTCCACGAGGCAGGCCTCTTCTTTGTCCTCGAAGGTCGGCAGGTCAAATGGCTGTGCCGGGAGCGCGGCATACGCGGGGAACTCTGACTGGATGGGGCACCCGTTGGCCAGGCGCCGATCATCCGGCGACTCGAGCCCGAGTCCCATCATCCGACAGACCGCCGGTCGGCCTTCGTAGACGACGCAACCGCCATCCTCCAGGCAGGGGCAGGGCTCGGTGGCCAGCGCATCGCAGACCCCGTCGAACTGCGCCTCCCCCAACTCCCGCACATCGAATGGCGCCGGCCAATCGGGAGCCAGTCTCTGCTGCCGGGCCGCGGCGGCCCTTGCACGCGCGAGGAGCGCCGCGCGGCGTTCCTGGGGCAGTTCGGCCACGGTCTCCCGCAGGAGAAGCACGTCGGCTACGGAAATGTCGAAGGGGCCGTGGCAGCAGGCAGTGCAGCCCTGGCGGCAGGGAATTACGCCAGGATGAATTTGATGGGCGGTGGTGGTCCAGTGGTCGAGCGATTGGAGCAGCGTGCGGTAGCGGACGGCGGCCGGGTTCATGTGCCGCGGCGTGCCGCGAGCGCCAGGCAGAGCCAGCCGGAAAGAAATGCGACGCCACCCAGCGGCGTGATCGCGCCGAGTGCCCGCTGTCCGGTGAGCGCCATCGCGTACAGGCTGCCCGAAAAGAGGATCGTGCCGGCCACAAAGCACCAGCCGGCGGCGGAGGTCAGTTTTCCCGGCCACCGGGTGACTGCCCAGGCGACCGCCATCAGCGCGAGCGCGTGGTACATCTGGTACCGGGCTCCGGTCTCGAACACCAGGAGCATGGCCGGTCCGAGTCGGGCGCGCAGGGCGTGCGCGCCGAACGCGCCCGCCGCGACCGCGAGAAAGGCCGAGAAGGCGCCGAGCCGGAAGAAGCGCTGGTCCATTGGGCGTGTCCTACCTGGCGGCGCGGCTGGGAGCGCGATCGATCCACCCGCCGATCGCGGCAAGCGCCAGAAGCATGACGATCGCACTGATGCCGATGGCTCGGACGCTGGGTGGCGGGGGACCGAGTGTCGTGGCAACGTAGGCCCCGGCCAGCACGACTGAGAAGCCAATCGCCCACCACCGCCGGACCGGGTGATTGCGGCTCCCCCCGGTGAGGTAGAGCGCGAGCCCGATCCCGAGCAGCCCAAGCTCGACCGTGAAGGTGAGGGGAATGCTGTTCCAGAGGCCGAAGCCGAACTTGGCCGTATCATTGCCGGCGAGCGGCAGGTCGGGGACGTGCACGACCAGGTCGAGGAACCAGTGGGACGCAACCGCCAGGGCGACGATCATGGCGGCGCGCCCGTGGCCGCTCGAGTCCTTGGTGGGCCAGGTATACCAGACGACCGCTGCGGCGATGGCCCAGAGGCCGGCCGCGAGCAGGCTGTGGGTGATTGGGTAGGACAGGAACTGGAGGGGTGAAGCGGCGGTCCATCCCGGGTGGATCCGCACCCGCTCCCAGCCGAGCAGGATCGTGGCACCCCACGCGATGTCCACCAGCTGGACGGCGATGAAGAGCGTCCCGAGCGAGAGTTTGGGCTCTGCACGCTTGAGGGCGAGCCCGACGCCATAGTGCCCGATGAACATCGCCGTCAGCCCGTGGGAGTGTTGAGGGACTCGGGTGAGACGGCCATGCCCATGGCGTGGTAGCCGTTGTCCACGTAGACCACGCTGCCCGTGATCGCCGCTGCCATTGGGCTGGCAAGGAAGGCGGCGGTGTTCCCGACGTCGCTCGCCTCCATCTTCCGCGTCAGCGGGGCGTTGCTGGAGCAGTAATCGATCATCATGTCGATGAAGCCGATGGCCGAGGCGGCGCGAGAGGCGTAGGGGCCGGCGGAGATGGTGTTGATACGCACACCGAACCGTCGCCCCGCCTCGTAGGACAGGGTGCGGGTGTCCGCTTCGAGCGCGGCCTTGGCGGTGCTCATGCCGCCGCCGTAGCCGGGGATCGCCCGCTCCCCCGCCATGTAGGTCAGGGAGAGGAAGGACCCGCCCTCGCGCATCAGCGGCCCGAAATTCCGCACGAACGAGACGTTGCTGTAGGCGCTCACACTCACCGCGGAGAGGTATCCTGCCCGGGAGGTATCGAGCAGCTGGTTCTTGACCTCAGGACCGTTGGCCAGGGAGTGCACCACGATGTCGAGCGGCTTCTCCCCGAAGTCCTTCCGGAAGTGATCCACGACCCCCTGGATCGAGAAGTCGCCGTGCTCCTTGTAACGCTTGCTCTCGCGGACGTCCGCGGGGACGTCGGCCAGCGTGTCGTAGGCGGCGTCGAGGGGATAGATCTTCTCGAATTCGAGTTTGCGGCCGTCGGACAGGGCCATCGATGCTTCCATCTTGCCCCGCTCGAGGAGCTTCTGGAAGATGCCAAGCGCGGGGGGCCAGGAGCCGAGGCACACCGAGGCGCCGGCCTCGGCGAGGGACTTGGCAATGGCGAAGCCGAATCCGCCGTCGTCGGAGACGCCGGCCACGAAGGCACGCTTGCCGCGCAGGTCGATTGGGAGCATCCGGGCAGTCCACCTGTTGAGGATGGTCGTAAGATACAGCGGCCCGGAGGGCGAGGTAAGAAGCGTCTACTCGTTCCGCAGGGCGTCCAGCGGCGTGCGTCGAAAGAGGTCCACCGAGCTCCAGAGCCCGACGCCCACCGTCAGCGCCACCACACCGGCCGCGAGGAGGAGCATCGGCCCGGCCGGGATCGCGAATTTCGTCTCGAAGAGCCAGTGGGCCAGCGCCCAGCCGCTCCCGAGCGCCAGGACCAGCCCCGCCAGGGCCGCCAGGGTGCCCAGCGCCAGGTACTCCGACACGGCCACCCGCGTCACCTGCGCCCGGCTCGCACCGAGCGTCTTGAGCAGCACCGTTTCCCGCAACCGCTGCGCTCGGCTGGTGGCGAGTGATCCAAGCAGGACCACGAGCCCCGCCGCCAGCGTGAAGAACGCCATGAACCGGATGGCCGCCCCCACCTTGCCGAGGATGTCGTCCAGCGCTCGCTGCACGGTGGAGAGGTCAAGCGCCGAGATATTGGCGAACTGCTCCACTACTGCGCGCTGGATCAGCCCCCGCTGGGAGGCGCTGTCGACTCGCACCAGGGTGACGAGCGTCTGCGGCGCCGCCTCGAGCGCCCCCGGCCGGAACACCACGAAGAAATTCGTCTCGAACCGGGCCCAGTCGACCTCGCGGAGGCTGGTGACCCGGCTCGGGATCGGCACGCCCTGCACGTCCCAGGTGATCTGGTCACCGATGCTGACGCCGAGTTCCTCCGCGAGCCCGACCTCCACGGAAATGGACACCGGCGCCCCGGCGGAATCAGTGCCGGGTCCCCACCACTTCCCGAGGACGACACGCTCGCTCCCGACCACGGAGTCGCGGTAGGTCGAGCGGTATTCGCGCCGGAGCGCCCATCCTGCCGGCCGTCCCTCGACCTCGGTCGTGTCGCGCGAATAGTCCTGCACCGCCTTCCCGTTGATGGACTGAATGCGCATCGGGACGATCGGCACGGCGGGAGTTGGATCGAGGCCGCGCGCGCGGAGCAGGGAGTCCACCCCCGCCGCCTGGTCGGGCTGGATGTCGAAGAGGATGAGATTGGGTCGCCGCGAACTTCCGTCCACCCGCAACGAGCGCAGGAGGTTGTGCTGCACCAGCAGCAGCGTCGCGAGGAGGAAGGTGCCAAAGCCCAGCGACAAGACGACCGACACCGTCTGGTTGGCGGGTCGATAGAGGTTCGCGAGTCCCTGCCGCCATACGTACGCGAGGCGGTGCGGGAACGACTTCCGGAGCCCCCGCACAAGGGTGAATGCGGAGAGCCAGAGCCCGGCCAGCGCCACGCCGATGCCCGCGGCGAATGCGGCACCGCGGAACGCATTGCCGGCCTGCACCATCGCCATGAGGACAACGCTCGCCATCAGAACCGCGATTGCGAGAATCGTCCAGCGGTCGCGCGCCGGCCTGGCCTCCGCCTCGTAGGGGCGGCGCAGCGTGGCAAGGGGAGAAATCTTGCGGATGCCCAGCAGCGGAATCAGCGCAAAGGCCACCGCCGTCCAGAGGCCAAGCCCCAGTCCGGTGGCGAGGGCGGGCCAGGAGACCGCGGGAGTGACCGTCACGGGGAGGAAATCGCCGAGGACGCGGGGAAGCGCCTGTTGCACCGCGAGCCCGATGGCGGCACCCACGGTGCTTCCGATGAGCCCGATGCCAGCGGCCTGCACCAGGAAGAGCGCGAAGACCTGTCGGCTGCTGCCGCCCAGGCACCGGAGCACCGCGATCGTGTCCATCTTCTGCCGGATCAGGACATGCACCGCGCTGCCGACGCCGAGTCCGCCCAGGAGCAGCGCCACAAGGGCGACGAGGCCGAGGTAGCGTCCGAGCCGCTCAAGCGCGTTGCCGAGATTGCGCTGTTCATCCTGCACGGTGCGCACCCGCACCCGATCGGGGCGGAGTCTCGGCTTCAGGGTGTCGGCGATAGCCTGCACGTCGGCGCCGGCCGGCAGCTGGAGGTAGATGTCGTATTCCGCTCGCGCGCCAAAGCCGAGCAAGCCGGTCTCGGTGACCAGTGCCCCCGGAATGAACACCCGCGGACCAAACGCGGTGGCAATCCCGACATCGCCGGGTACATGGTCGACCGTACCCGCAATCGGCAACCGAAGCGCGCCCAGCGCCAGCGTGTCGCCGATCGACGCCCCGAGGGCTGTCAGGAACGCAGGGTCAACCAGCGCCACCCGGTCAACCTGGAGTCGGGGCCAGGCTCCCGCCGGCGTCGTGGTGATCGCCCCGAAGAAGGGCCAGCCTCCATCAACCGCGGTCACCCGTACCAAGCGCACGCCGGTGCGGGTTGGGACATACCCCATGGCGCCGAAGGTGGTGACGGTCGCCCGGTCGGCGCAGGAGACCGGCCCTCCGCACGCGAGGGAATCTGCCAGCGCGTCCAGCGATTCGGTCGGTGCTGACCGGGACGCCAGCGCCAGGTCCGCGCCAAGGAGGCCGCGCGCCTCGGCGTTGACCGCCGAGCGGAGGTTGGCGGTAAAGGTGTTGATCGCCACCAGCGCCGCGGTACCGGTGGCAATCGCGGCCACCAGCAGGAGGAGGCGTCGGCGCGAGGCCCGCCCCTCGCGCCAGGCGAGTCGGAGCAGCGCGCGCAGTGTCACGTGGTGGTGTCCGACTCCAGGTGGCCGTCCGCCAGCCGGAGAATACGGCGCGCCCGGCCAGCCAGGTCGGGGTCGTGCGTTACCAGCACGAGTGTGGTCCCCGCCTCGCGGTTGAGGTCGGTCATCAGGTCGATGATGTCGGCCCCGGTCCGCTGATCCAGATTGCCGGTCGGTTCGTCGGCAAAGAGGATCTTCGGGTGGGTAGAAAACGCCCGCGCCAGCGCGACACGCTGCTGCTCGCCGCCGGAGAGCTGGGCGGGGTAGTGCCCGGTGCGGTCACCCAGCCCGACGCGCTCCAGGAGCGCGCGGGCCCGTGACGGGTCGGACTCTCCACGGAGTTCGAGGGGGACCTGGACATTCTCCAGGGCGGTGAGCGTCGGGATCAACTGGTAGGCCTGGAAGACGAAGCCGACCTTGGCGCCGCGGAGGGCGGCGCGCTGGTCTTCATCCAGCCCGCTGAGCGCGACTCCATCGAGCCAGACCTCGCCCGACGCGGGCCGATCCAGTCCGGCCAGGAGTCCGAGCAGCGTCGTTTTGCCGCTGCCAGACGGGCCGATGATGGCGACAAATTCGCCGGCTTCCACCGCGAAGCTGATATCTTGCAGGACGGTCAGCGTGCCCGTGCCCGATCGATACGACTGGGTCAGGTTCTCACAGCGCAGCATCTGGACTCCAATGACGTTTCCCATGTCCCGAATGATACAGCACTCCGTCGCGGGCGCCGCGATTCTCGCGGCGCTGGCCGGGTGTGGTGGGGGTGATACGCCGAAGCCGGCCGACAGTTCCCCCGCCGCGGCGCCGGCCGCCCCGCTGATCCTCGTGGTCGGCACCAGCCTGACGGCAGGGCTCGGCCTCGACCCGTCCGAGGCGTACCCCGCCGTGTTGCAACAGAAAATCGACTCCGCGGGCCTCAACTACCGCGTAGTCAATCGAGGCGTGAGCGGGGAAACGTCGACGGGGGCGCGGCAGCGGGTGGACTGGCTCATGCAGCAGCCGGTGGCGATCCTGATTCTGGAAACCGGCGCCAACGACGGCCTCCGTGGCCTCGATCCCGACTCGTTGCGGGTCAACATCGAGGCGATTGTGCGCCGTGCCCGCCAGCAGCACCCACCACCGGGGATCCTTCTGCTTGGGATGGAGGCGCCCCCCAACCTCGGCGCCGACTACACGACTCGCTTCCGCGCGGTCTACCGGGAGGCTGCGGCCGATCTCGACGTGCCGCTCGTCCCGTTCCTGCTTCAGGGTGTCGGCGGGGTCGATTCCCTGAATCAGGCCGACGGCATTCACCCGACGGCGGCAGGACAGCGACGGGTGGCCGATCTGGTGTGGAGAGCGCTGCTCCCCCTGTTGAAGCAGGGGCCACGCTCGTAACCGGGCAAGACCGGATCAGGGAAGGGGAGCGAGGGCGAGCTGGGCGTCGGAAACGGGCACGCTGAGCGTGCCGAATGCGGCATCGGGCGAGCGCGCGTACCGAAGATCGATGAAGTGCACGACCGTCATGCTCCCTCTGCGGTCGACGATGTAGGTCGGGTAGCGGGCCCACCAGAGGAATGTCGCCGCCGCCGGCGTGGAGGCCGCCTGTGCCACCTCGGGGTCGCTTTCCTCGCTAGACGGGTCGCGCTTCGGCCAGTGGTTGCCCGGAACAAAATTGCCCCCGATACGGATGCTCCCCACCAGGTACTGATCGCCTTCATCCACGACCACGTCCCGCAGGATGGGCGTCACCGGGATCGGTGAGGCAAGGACGCGTCGTACCGGCACCCCTCCGGCGACGAGTTCAAACCGAACCTGTGAGGCAGCCAACCGGCCTGCCACAAACATTCCAGTCGTGTACAGGGTTGCCACGGCCAGCGCACCTCGAGCCGGTCGTCGCCAGTCGGTCCGGTGCTGTCGCTCGCGTCGCATGCTCACGAGCACGCCGGTGGCCAGCACCAGCCAGGCCCAGATGTCCACGATGAAGAGCGTGTCGCCGTAGTACCACCGCTCCGAGAACGGCATGAGCCACCGTACTCCGTAGGTATTGAGCAAGTCGAGGAGGGTGTGACTGGCCACGCCGATCGCGGCGAGCCCGGCCAGCGGCCAGAAGCGGGCGCCTCGCTGCTTCCCCACCCGGTCGAATCCGACCATCACCGCCGCGAGCAGAAACGGCCAGAGCGAGAGGGCCAGCACCCCGTGGGTCCACCCGCGCCGAAAGGCGAGCCCGGCGGTGCTGCCCCAGGCGAGGCTGATGACATCCACATCCGGGAGGTTGGCCGCGATGAGGAGGGTCGCGGTGCCGAGCGGGGAGCGCTTCTTCAAACCGGACTGCGCCAGCGCCGCGCCGACCAGGGTGTGGCAGAGGTTGTCCATCAGTCCGGGCTCCGGGGGGGGGCGGCCGCGCGGACCGCGGCCACCAGCTTGGCGGGCGTGAAGGGCTTCTGCAGGAAGGCACCCCACCCCTCGTTCGGTTCCCATCGTCCGCGCGTCGTCTCCGGATACCCGCTGGTAAACAGGACCGGGATCCCGGGTCGCCGGATTTCGAGGTCGCGCGCGAGTTCCACCCCGGAGCGTCCGGGCATCACGACATCTGTGACGAGCAGGTCGATCGGCCCTTCCCACCGGGTGGCGACAAGCATCGCCTCAGCGGCATGCTCCGCCACCAGCACAGTATAGCCCTCCTGCTCGAGGATCCGCTTCCCCAGCCGTCGGACGGCCTCTTCGTCCTCGACCAGGAGAATCGTTCCCGAGGTTCCGGGCGGCTGTGCTTCTCGACGGGGGATCGGTTCCTGCTCCTCGGCGTCGACCTCGGCGTCGACCCGCGGGAGGAAGATCCTGAAGGTCGCCCCCGCCCCCGGTTCACTCGTCACCCGAACAACGCCGCCACTCTGCCGGACGATGCCGTAGACCGTGGCGAGGCCGAGCCCCGTGCCCTGGCCCCGGCCCTTCGTGGTGAAGAAAGGCTCGAAGATCCGGTTCCGCGTCGCGTCGTCCATCCCGATCCCGGTGTCGCTCACGCTGAGCATGACGTAGGGGCCCGCCACGGCGGGACCCGCGTCATCCGGAACGACTTCCGTGTTGGCGGTGGCGACGGTGAGGCGTCCACCCGCCGGCATGGCGTCGCTGGCGTTCATCGCCAGGTTGACCAGGATCTGCTCGATCTGGCCGCGGTCGGCGCGAACCCGGCCCAGCTCGGGATCGAGCGACTGGACCAGCGTCACCTGCTCTCCCAGGATCCGGCGCAGCATCCGGTCGACGTTCGCCACGACGGCGTTCAGGTCGGTCACCTTCGGCTGCAGCACCTGCCGGCGCGAGTAGGCCAGCAGTTGCCGGGTGAGTGCGGCCGCCCGGTTGGCGGAACGCTTGATCTCTTCGAGGTCCTCCCGGTGCGGATCGTCGGCTCCAAGCTCGAGCAGGATCAGTTCGCTGGTGCTCAGGATGGCGGTGAGCACGTTGTTGAAGTCATGCGCGATGCCACCCGCGAGCTGACCCACCGCTTCCATTTTCTGGGCCTGCGCCAGCTGCGCCTCCAGACGCTTCCGCTCGGAGAGGTCGGTCATGATGCCGACCATCCGACGAGGACGGGCATCGGCGTCCCACTCTACGACCCGGCCGCGGTCCAGGACCCAGGTCCAGCCCCCGTCTTTTGCGCGGAGGCGATGCTCGACCTCGTACACCGCCCGCTGACCATCGACATGCGCCTCGCGCGCCCGGTCGACGGCGGCCCGGTCATCCGGGTGGAGCCGGTGCTCCCATTCGCCGATGTCGTTCCCGATTTCCCCTGGTTCAAATCCCAGCAGGAGTGCCCAGCGTGGACTGAACTCGACCTCGCCGGTGCTCAGGTCCCAGTCCCAGGCGGCACCGCCAGCGGCTTCGAGGGCGAGGTCGAGACGTTCGGCGCTCTCCCGCGCGGCCAGCTCGCTTTGCAGCCGCTCCGTGATGTCACGGTAGTTCAGGACGATGGCGCCGATGGCGGGATGATGGAGCCAGTTGACGCCATCCACCTCATAGTGCCGCCAGCTCCCGTCCTTGTGGCGGATGCGATGCGTGACGCGGACGGCCTGTCCCGGCGAGATCAGCGCCTCCTGCATCGTGTGCAGGGCCCCCCTCAGGTCGTCCGGGTGAACGAGTGAGAAGACGCACACTCCGGTCAGGTCATCCTGGGTGTATCCGGTGATCCGGGTCGCCGACGGGGATTGAAAGAGGACCATTCCATCGGCGTCCATCAGCGTGATGGCATCCCGGCTGTTCTCGATCAGGGCCCGGAACCGCTCCTGGTCCGCCTCACGCTGGCGACGTGTCTCGCGCTCAGTCGTGATGTCGCGGGCCACGACGATGACGCTGTCCGGCCCGATCGGCGTGAAGGTGGCGTGGAACCAGCGTGTTTCGCCATCCAGCTCGAGATCGTAGTCGTGCGAGAGCGTGGTCCCGGCGGCGAGGGCATCGCGGATGAGGTCGATGGCCACCTGGGCGCGGTCGGCCGGGAGTACGTCGTGGACGCTCTTCCCGAGCATCTCGGTCGCGGGGCGGACGAGGAGTTCGGGGTGGTTGGGGGCGATCTGCAAGTACCGCCCCTCCCGGTCCAGCATCATCACCAGATCGGGGAGGGCGGTGACGAGGGCGCGCATCTCGGCTTCGGAGCGTCGCAGCGACTCCTGGGCCCGATGGCGCTCGGTGACATCCTCCACCAGGCCATCCATCACGTCTGGTCCGTCGAGACGGATGCTGAGGGAGACGCGTACCGGAGTGCCGTCGGCCCGGTTCATATCCACCTCGAAGTCCCGCACGCCGCCGTCCCGCTTCAGGATGCTCAGCATCCGCAACCGGTCAGTGGGGTCCTGGTAGCGTCGCTCGATCGGGGTGTCGCGCATTTCCTCGAGCGTCCGGTACCCCAGGATGCTGAGCGTCGCCGCGTTGGCTTCGATCGGCCGGCCTTGCATGTCGGCGCGAAAGACGCCGAAATGGGTGTCGTCGAGGAGGCGCCGGAGCCGCCCCTGCAGCTGCTGGGACTGGTTGCGCTCGCGGGCCCAGTCCAGGGCCGAGCGCAGGGCCAGGCCGACGCGATGAGCGTCGTTGGCGACCCGGAGCAGGTAGTCATCCGCCCCGGCCCGCATCGTCTCCGCGATGGTGGTGGGGTCGGCGCCGTCTGCGAGCACGACGATGGCCGCCTCGGGCCACCGCTCTCGCAGGGCGGGCAGCAGGTCCTGCCAGGTGCAATCCGCGAACCTGAGGGCGAGCAGGATCCCGTCGAACCGCGCGGTGTCCGGGAGCGTGGCGACGTCCCCCGCGCCCGCCGGCGCCGTCACGTCGAACCCGCCGGCCTCGGTCAGTGAGGCCGCCAGCAGGTCCCGTTCGTGCTCGTCGTCGTCAATGATGAGCGCCCGGAAGGGAACGGTCATTGAGATCCAGGGTGAGGGTCGCGAGAGGCGACCCATATTCTACACCGGACGGGGGCAGCGCGTCATGCTGGGCGGGCATGGCGGGCAGCGCAGGAGTGGGGAGCCGAAGACGGCTCCTATTGACAGCTTGACACGAAAGATTTAGTGTATCGCAACACCAACACACTGGAATCATGTTCGAACACCTCGATCCGGCCCTGCCGACCCCCCTGTATGCCCAGCTCGCTGAGCGGCTTCGTGCCGCCATAGCATCAGGGGAACTCGTTGCTGGGGAAGCGCTTCCGTCGGTTCGCCAGCTCGCGGTGAAGCTGCGATTGAATCCCGGAACGGTGGTTCAGGCATACCGGGAGCTGGAGCGAAGCGGTCTGGTAGAGCTCCGGCAGGGCTCGGGAACCTACGTGCGCACATTGAGCTCGAGCAGGCGGGCGGCCGAACAGTCAGCGGTTGCGGCGCGGCTCGCCAACGAAATGCTGGCGCGAGGTGTGGGGCTGGGGTTGTCAGGGGAAGACTTGCTGAAGGCGCTCCGAACCGCGTTGGGGGAGGACCATCGATGACGGACACGATTCAGATTCGCGGGCTCTCGTATCAGGTGCAGGGGTTCGCACTCCGGGACTTGAACCTGACGGTGCCGGCGGGCGCGGTGTACGGTTTTCTTGGCCCGAATGGCGCCGGCAAGACCACGACCATTCGGCTCCTCCTCGGCCTGCTGCGTCCGGAAGCCGGACAAATCAGGGTATTCGGCGAAGATGTGCCCCGGGACATCGTCTCCATTCTGGGTCGCATCGGATACGTCCCGGAACGACCCCACCTCTACCCCAACCTGACGGTCGCCCAGGCGGTCCGGCTTCATGCCGCGTTCCATCGGCGGTTTGACCATGCGGCAGCGAAGAACCTTGCCGCCCGATTCGGCCTGCCGATGGACCGCGTCCTCTCCCGTTTGTCGAAAGGGGAAATGGGCAAGGCGATGATCCTCCTCGCGCTGGCCCAGCGCCCTGACTTGTTGGTCCTCGATGAGCCAACCGACGGGCTCGACCCCGTCGTTCGACGCGAGGCGCTGCACGCGATCCTGGACTACGTGACGGAGACTGGCGCCACGGTGCTGATCTCCAGCCACCTCGTTCATGAGCTCGAGCGCTTCTGCGACTGGATTGGCGTGCTCGACCAAGGAACGATTGTGGCCGAGTTGCCGATGCATGATTTCAAATCGGGGCTCAAGCGCCTGCGGGTTACCGCCGGCACCTCACCGGCCGAAGCGCCCTTCTCCGTGATTACGCGGGGCGATGCAGGGATCGGCGGCGAGGTGTGGACGGTGCGCGGATGGCAGCCGGAGATGGCCTCCTGGTTCGGCGATGCGCACCCGCTCAGGGAGGTCATGGATCTGGATCTGGAAGAGGCGTTCGTGGAACTGCTCCGCAGCGCCCGCAACCCCAGCGGCCGGGAGGCGTGATGTTCAGGGCCCTTCTCTGGACGCAGTGGCGCGAGAGCCGGATCGGCGTGCTCCTGTTGGCTGCCATTGCGCTCGTGATTCCGGTGCTCTCGCTCAACACGGTCGGCCCGGCGACCGAACCGTGGCATGCCTGGGACTTGCTGTCCGCTTCCATGCGATGGAGTGCCAGCTACCCGATTGTTGCCCTCGTGGCCGCCGTCGTGCTGGCGACCGGCGCCTGGCGCCCGGATCATCGTACCAAGCATGTCTATGCCCTCGCGCTGCCAATCCGTCGTTCCCGCTACCTCCTGCTTCGCTATGGCGCGGGGCTGACACTCCTCCTCGGCATTGGCGTCGCACTCCTGGCTGGCGCGACCATCGCCGCGCTCCGCGTGACGGTGCCGCCGCTGCTGCACGCCTATCCGGTGGGGCTTGCGCTTCGGTTCTGCATGGCCGGACTCGTCGCGTACACCCTGCTCTTTTCGGTGGCCGGATTGACGCCGAGGGCGGCGCGGTTGCTTGCCGCGTTTCTCCTCCTTCTCATCATCGCGTCGCTCGTGGCGGACCTCCTCGCCCTCGGCTGGAATCCGGTGGAGAGGGCGATGGACGCATTGCTCAGTCCCTATAGCCCGCTCTCGATCTTCCGGGCGCGCTGGATGCTCATCGATGTGTAGGCGTTGGGGGTGGGCCGCGATGATTGCCTTGCTCTGGGCCAATCCCGTGGCCGCACAGGACCAGGCCTCCGCCCTGCTTCGGGTGGAGGCGCAGCTCGACTCAATCGGGCGCGTCGCCGAGCGTCGCGACAGCGTCTTTGCGGCGGCCAGCCGCACCGACACTGCCGTGGCCGGCGGCCTTCGTGTCGCTACGCCCCGGCAGTTCCGACCGCTTGCGCAGGCGGCGGCTGACCAGGCATGGGCGCTGCTCGTGCGCCGGTTCGGGACCTCAGTGACATCGCGGGCCACGATTCCTGTGATCCAATTTGGCGACGCCAGCTCGGCTCCATCGCCGGACGCGGACACGTCAGAGATCGCGAGGTCACTGGAACAGTCGGCTTCGCAGGCGATCTGGCGCCAGCAGGGCGAGGCGTTCACGGAGTGGCTGGGGGGCAACCTTTCGGGAGTTGAGCTGCCCGCGAGCGACAGGGCGATCATCGCCCAGGAGCTGCTGCGCATTCCCGCTCGGCCGAATCGTGCCTGCTACCAGGGAGACGCGGCGGCGTGCGCGGTGTCGCTTGGCCTCCGGGCGGGGCCGGACACCCTCGCGGAGTGGTACCTGCCGGAGGCCTGGCCCCGACTCGCGACGATGGTCGGCGGGCAGCTCTCCGGGCTCGAGACGGTGTCGAAGCAGCAGTGCGAACAAACGGGAGATTCCGCGGCATGCCGCGCGATTCTTACGCCGGCCCATGTCCTGTTGCCGGTCAGCGTCGGAGGGCGGCGCTTTCTCCTGCAGGAGGCGCTTGATGCCGGAGGCGATGGCGCGTTCGAGCGGTTGACGTCAGCAGGAGATCTTGCGCTGGCGGATCGCCTGTCGAACGCCGCGGGATTGCCGCTCGACTCGCTGCTCTCGCGCTGGAGTACCGCAATCCGCGCGGGGGCTCCACATGGTCCCGCACGACCTGCGTGGGAACTGTTTCTGGCTGCAGCCTGGTCCGCCCTGCTCCTCGCGGTGGTGCTCGGAGGTCCCCGATGGCGGTGAGCAATCGGCTCCTTGGCTTCTTGGCCGGACTGGCCGTCGTTCTGGCGTGCTGGTCGCTCTTCGACGAGGCGAGCGCTGTCATGAATGCCCGGCGGTGGACGGCCGAGGAGGACACCCACCGGATGGCGTTGCGGGACTCGGCGTACCGGCTTGGGCTTCAGGTTCGCACTGCGTTGGTGCGCGACCGGGTGGACTCGGCGCTTAAGAGCTATCCGCCAGATGAGGCGCCACCTGTGATTGTCATCGGCAATGAGGCGCCCACGGCCGCCGCACTGGCGGAGAGCTTGTTTGCCACGCTCCCCGCACCGTCCGGGGCAGAACATGCGATGCGATTGGCGATTGTTGAAAGGAAATCGCCAGACAGGTGGCCGGCCGGGACGATCACCTCCTTCGCGTTGCTTCCCTCGACTCCCGCTGACGATGGGTGCACGGTGGTGCGCATCGCCGCATCAAAGGACAGCGCGTTGAGCGGGTTCGAGGCGAGGTACTGGCGGGACGCCCCGTTCGAGGGCGCGGCTGGGCCGTGCTGGTTCCTCACGCGGTTCGGGGCGCCGGGACCAGAGGTCAGGAAGTGGCTGGACTCTCGCTACTGGGATGTGGCCGGCAGCATTCCCCCGAATGATCGGCGGCTGGTTTACGGTGAGGAGGACCTCCGCGACACCGGGGTGTTCGAGCGATTGTTCGGAAGCGTGGCGGCGAAATTCTACGGTGAGTCGGTTACCCTCGAGGGGTGTGCGGGGCGGCGTCCGGAACTGTGCGAGGCGTCGTTCCTCGCGTCGCCCTATCCGGCCGGCCTCCTCCCGGAGGGAGTTGTCGGCAACAATCGCTTCAATGGTTACATGCTCTTTCGAAACGAGGGGTCGCCGTTTGCGTTCTATGCGGTCACCGGTTCGATGCTGGGTGTGCCGCGAGCGGCCTCGGAGGCGCTGCTGGCAATGATGCTCGACGACCTCGGCCCGGCCCGGTTCACGGAGTTCTGGACCAGCCAGGCGCCGGTGGCCGAGGCTTTCGAGTCAGTGGCGGGGATGTCGCTGGGGGACTGGTACCGCATCCAATTGCGGCGCCAGATGGCGGCGGCTGGCGTGTCCGAGCCCCGGGAGGCCACCTTCTGGCCCTCGGCGCTCGGCATCCTGGCCCTGGCATTGGGGACCGTGTTCTGGCGCGCGGGGCGGCGGCAGCTGTTTTAGGCGCTACTTCGCCCCCGGATGACTCAGCGTCCACACGTACGCCGCCACCGCCTTCACCTGGTCCGGATTGATGCCGCTGCCACCCTTCGGCGGCATGGGGACGCCATTGCTGGACTCTTTCTGCGGGACGCCGGTCGTAATCTGCTGGACAATTTCCTCGTACGTGCCCTTGGAGTGGAGCCAGACGTTGTCCGTCAGGTTCGCACCCACGCCACCCTTGCCGTCGATCCCGTGGCAGACCGAACACATGCCCTGGCCCTTGAAGATTGAGGCGCCCTGGGCGACCATGGCCGGGGTGACGCCGGCCGGGAGCGGTGTCGGCGTCTCGGCCTGCGCGTGCCCGCTGGTTGCGGCACACATCAGGAGGGCACTGGCGGTACCAAGGATACGATAGATGAACATGACGACCTTTCTTAGAACGCCGTAGTGAACCCGGCAGTCACGCGATTGAGCTCGTTGTTGAAGTCATAGCCATACTCGCCATACAGCCGGAAGTTCCGGTAGACGAGGTATCCGCCGCCGACAGCGATCGACTCGTATTCGTCCACGCCGACCGGCACTCCGGTCTTCACGTTCAGGACAGGAGCACTCGCATCAATGTAGTTGTACAGCCCGTAGCCGTACCACCGGCTCCCCGCCGGGCGCGCAAGCAGCTCCGCAAACCCACCCTTGGTGTCGACGGTCGCTTCGCCGGGAATGAAGTCCGCTTCCGTGTCCGTCCGGGCGATGTACTGCAGGTTCAACTGGAGGAGCCCCGCCCCGAAGGTGGCGTCGGCGCCCCACATGGAAATGGCGTTGCTCTGGTCCGGGACCCCGTAGGCCTCGCCGTTCTGGTGGCCCGTATACCCCATCAGGCCGAGACGGGCGTGGCTCCCGAGGTCGCGACTGATGTGCCCGAAGAGGTTCTTGTTGGCATCGTTGTCGTACCGGAACAGGTCGTTGGCCGCCGGGATGCCATCGCCGTTGACCAGCGTGCCAGTGATCGTGAACCCGGCCAGATCGGCGGAGGCCATGAAGCCGCGATCATAAGTCAGGTTGGCGGGCTGGAGGCCGACGAGCACCTTGTAGATCGCGTAGTCCATCACTTCCAGCCGAAGTTCCCGCTTGAAGATCGGATCCGAGACCTGGAACTGGCCGACCGCCAGGTCCACCGGCTTGCCGCCGATGTCGTTCCAGTAGATGAACGCATCCTCCACACCCGCCACTTCGCCACGCTCCGCCATCAGGAAGTAGATGTAGTAGGAGAGCTTCTTCCCCAGGGTTCCCCCGGAGAGAATCTTCAACGTGTATGGCATCTGGAAATCGGTGGCCGCTTTCCCGTCCGAATAGAGCTGCGCGTAGGCATCGAGACGGATCGCCAGGGGCAGGCTCGCGGGGAGGGTCAGGAGGTCGTCGCCGGTGGCGATCGTGTCCCGCGGCTCTTCGTCAAAGGCCATGCGGAACCCGTTGCCGGCGAACTGGTTTCCGAAGTCTGTCAGGGCGGGGAAGGGGTTGTGGCAGAGTTGGCAGCTGACGCGGTACTTCCGTGCAAAGGCGGGAATGGCCGCGGCGCTTGTCGGGGCCAGGGTGGTGAGCCCCAAGCCGAGGATGCTCCCAAGTACAGCCTGACGAAATAGCGACATACCCCCTCCATGATGGTTGTCCGGCTGTGGTATGCCGGCCCGCCCTCGCACTCGAAGTGTCACTCAGCTGGAAGAATGGCAGGTCAATCGTGAAGGAATGCCTAATGTGAACTGAAGAGTTGTCCGGGGAGTGGACTCACTCGATGCGGCGCAATTCCACTCGCCGATTGAGTTCTCGCCCCTCGGCAGTCGCGTTGCTGGCCACGGGATCCGCGGGGCCGTATCCCCGAGCGGTCAATCGATCGGCCGGCACCCCGGCCGAGACGAGAAATGCGCGCACCGACTGCGCGCGCTCCAGGGAAAGGCGCTCGTTGAAGGTGCGGCGTCCGGTGTCGTCGGTGTAACCGGCCACCTCAAACCGCACCGCCGGTTCCGCCAGCAATGTGGATGCGGTCGTGCGCAGGGAGGCTTGTGCGCTCGCGGTCAGGGTCGCGCTGCCGGTCGCGAAGGTCACCTCGCGGAGGACCCGCCGTGGGGGGGCGGTCGGGACGGTGGCCGGGCGCGTGCAGCCGAGGGCGTCGGTTGGCGTCCCGGGAAGGGTGCCAGGGCAACGATCCCGCTCGTCGGGTACGCCGTCGCCGTCGGTGTCGGACGGGGGCCCCGGCGCGGGGCAGCCGAACTGATCGACCCCCATACCGGGGCGAGTGGCGGGGCAGCGGTCGAGCGCGTTCGGCACACCATCGCCGTCGAGATCGGCGTTGCAGCCGGTCAGGTCCACGCGTTGCCCCGACGGGGTCCCGGGACACTTGTCGCCCCCGTCGAGTACCCCGTCTCCATCGGAATCCTTCGCGAGCGGGCACCCGGTGGGATCGACCGCCTCCCCCCGCGCGGTGCCGGGACAGCGGTCCTCCTTGTTGGGCACGCCATCCCGGTCGCTGTCGCGCTCGCCGAGCGCGCCGGCGTACATCGAAAGCCCCACCTGCACACCCAGTTCCCATGTCCGGTCGCTGGCCCCGCCCGGAGGGGCGAGGTAATCCCCCGTGGCCTCCAACCGGAGTCCCAGCCGGGGCCCGAGTCCGAAGCGGAATCCAATCAAGGCCGCGATGCCTTCCTCTTTCAGGTCAATCCCCTGGGAATACTGGTTCTTGGTGTAGCCGAGTCCGAAGAGCGCACTCGTCCGTCCGCGCAGGGGAAGGTGCACGAGAAACCGGCCGGTCAGGCCCCGCACCTGCACCGTCACCGAGTCGGGGGTGCTCGTGGCAGCGTACGTGCCGGCCAGCTCGAGGCTCAGCTTCTTTGTCACGAAGAGCCCTGCCTCGCCCCCGACACTGAATCCGCTCGTGAGTGCGAGTGAGTCGGGGAAGGAGCCGTACCGGCCGAACGGTACAAGCTCGACCGTGCCGCCGCGTTGTGCGGAGGCTGTGGGCACAGGGGTGGCAAGCAGCGCAATGGCGGCCAGGAGGGCGCGTCCGGGGGTGGATCCCATGCCGGAAAGATACCGCCCCAAAGGGTGGGCGGGCCACGGAGGGGGCGGCTAGATTAGGGGCCTGATCCGTCGAGCCACTGGGAGTCGTACCATGATAGATGTGAGCACCCGCCAGGGTCGCGCCGCCATTCTGATCCTCCTGCTCGGCATCGGCATCCTCGTGGCGCTGGCTCCGTTCCTGTCCGGGCTGCTCGCCGCCCCCGTCTTCTACGTCATGTTCCACCCGATGTACGGCTGGTTCACCAGGCGGCTGAAAGCTCCGCTGGCCGGTGGCCTCACCGTGACGGTGGCGGTCCTGCTCATCATCGTGCCAGGATCCTGGCTCGTCACGATGATTGTCGGGCAGGCCCAGGATGTGGTCGCACACCTGGTACAGAGTCCCGCCTTGACTAAGCTGCAGTCGCTGACGATTGCCGGCTACGCGGTCGGGCCGGAGCTGGCCAAGATGGGTGAGACGGTGATCGGAGGGATCGGGCGAGGCGCGTTCGCCGCGGTCGGGACCGTGACACTGATGGGTTTCAATCTCGCCATTGCCTTCTTTGTGCTGTACTTCATGCTGGTCACCGAGGGGAAGGCCTGGCTGGCCATTCGCCCCTATATCCCGTTCACCGCAGCAAGCGCCGAGCTGCTACGCGAGCGCTTCCGGGCCGTCACGATTTCCACGGTCATCGGCACCGGGGTGACGGCCAGCATCCAGGGGGTCCTCGTTGGTCTTGCCTTTGCGATCACCGGGCTGCCCAACGCGGCGTTCTGGGGTGTCGTGACCGTGGTCTTCGCCATTCTTCCGGTGGTGGGCAGTGGAATGGTCTGGATCCCCGGGGCATTTGCGCTCTATCTCGAAGGGTCAAATCTGTCGGCTATCGGCATGGTCTTGTTCGGCGCGCTGGTGGTCGGAAACATCGACAATGTCATCCGTCCGATCGTCTTTCGACGCTGGGCCCAGACTCATCCGCTCATTACCATCCTCGGTGCGTTTGCCGGGGTGCGGTACCTTGGCTTGCTCGGCCTGTTGATCGGACCGCTTGCGCTCTCGTACTTCTTTGAGCTCGTCCGGATGTACAACGAGGAGTACGTGAGCCTCAGCGGCGACTCGTCCGCGCCGCCATCGACCCCCGCTTGACCGAATCGGAGCGGCCCTCGACCGCCCGCCTCATCCTGGCGTGGGCGGCGGTCTACCTGATCTGGGGGTCCACCTATCTCGGGATTCGATTCGCCATCGAATCGATCCCTCCCTTCCTCATGGCGGGCTCCCGCCACCTCCTGGCTGGCCTGCTGCTCTTTGGTTGGAGCCGGCTGCGGCAGCGGGCGCCGAGGCCGGGCCGCCAGGACTGGGTCCGCGCCGCCGGGCTTGGCCTCCTCATGCTGGTGACGGCCAACGGGGCCACCACCTGGGCCGAGCAACTCGTCCCGAGCGGCCTGACGGCGTTGATTGTCTGCACGTCGGCACTCTGGCTCGTCCTGCTCAACTGGCTCTGGCTGGGTGCCGTTCGCCCGGGCGCCCGCACGGTCGTCGGGCTGGTCGCGGGATTTGGTGGTGTGGCCCTGCTGGTGGTTCCCGGAAACTTCGCAGGCAGTGAGCACGTGAGCCTGCTGGGGGCTCTGGTGCTGACCGGTGCCGCCTTGAGCTGGTCTGTCGGGTCCATCTACGCCATCAAGCTCCCTCGCCCCGGGTATCCCACGCTCTTCGTCTCCCAGCAGATGATTGTGGCCGGAGTGGTCCTCCTCGTCATTGCGGCCCTCACCGGTGAGTTCAACGGCTTTGCCCCCTCGGCCATCTCCTCGACCTCGGCCAGCGCATATCTCTATCTGGCGGTGTTCGGCTCGCTCATTTCCTACTCGGCCTACTTCTGGCTGATCCGGCACACCACGCCCGACCGTCTCGCCACGATTTCGTATGTGAACCCGCTGGTCGCGGTCATCCTCGGCTGGGCGCTCGCCGGCGAAGCATTGAGCCTGCGCATCCTGCTCGCCGCCGCCATCATCCTCTGCGCCGTCGGGCTCATCACCTCGACACGGATGCAGCCCCGCAGCTGAGGGCGGCTTGCGCCACGGGGGCGATGGTGCACCTTCGAGGGGCGGGGTAATGACCGTGCCGCACTTCTCGCGAGGACAACCCGATGCACTCTCCCCGACTGATCATCGAACTTCCCCCCTGGGTCGACGGGCTCGTCGACTGGCAGCGTCGATACACGCGGGCGGAGGACCGCATGTCGCTCGTCCTCGAGCTGGGGCACGAACAGGTTCGGCGGGCGACCGGCGGCCCGTTCGCTGCGGCGGTCTTTGAGCGCGACCTCGGACGGCTGGTGGCCGTCGGGGTGAACCTGGCCGTGCCGTCGCACAATTGCGCCCTGCACGCCGAAGTGGTCACGCTCATGATGGCGGGGGCCCGGCTGCACAGCCACTCGCTCGGCGCCGACGGGATGCCCCCGCACGAACTGGTCTCCTCGTGCGAACCCTGCGCAATGTGTCTCGGTGCCGTACTCTGGAGTGGCGTGACGTCCCTCGTGACAGGGGCCACCAAGGGTGACGCGGAAGCGATCGGCTATGACGAGGGCCCCGTGTTTCCAGAGAGCTACGCCTACCTCGAGCGGAAGGGGGTCACCGTGGTTCGCGAGGTGATGCGGGCGGAGGCACGCGGGCTCTTTGCCGCCTACCAGGCCGCCGGAGGAGAGATCTACTGATGCGAGAACTGCAGCGCCGCCGTTTGGGGCAGACGGACCTCGAAATTACGAGCCTGGGACTCGGCACCTGGGCGATCGGGGGCCCGTGGGCCTTCGGCTGGGGTCCCCAAGACGACACCGCATCGGTGGCGGCCATCCACCGGGCGGCCGAGCTCGGCATCAACTGGATCGACACCGCCGCCGTGTATGGGCTCGGTCACTCGGAGCGGGTCGTCGGCCGGGCGCTCGGCTCCCTTCCCCTCGCCGACCGCCCCCTCGTCTTCACCAAGTGCGGACTGGTGTGGGACGACGCGGACCGGTCGGCAGAGCCCTCGCGGGTTCTCCGTCCGGACTCGATTCGGCGGGAATGTGAGGCGTCGCTCGTACGATTGGGCATGGAGCGAATCGACCTCTACCAGTTTCACTGGCCGGACGAGACCGGGACGGCCGTGGAGGATTCCTGGGACGTGATGCTGCGGCTCATCGAGGAAGGCAAGGTCCGGTGGGGTGGGGTATGCAATTTCAACGTGGGACTGCTGGCCCGTTGCGCCGGGCGGGGGATGGTGGCCTCGCTCCAGCCGCCGTTGTCGCTCATTCGACGGAAGGTCGCCGCAGGTGAACTCCCCTGGTGCCAGGCGCATGGCGTCGGCGTGATTGCCTACAGCCCGATGCAGTCCGGGCTCCTGACCGATCGCTTCTCGGCTGAGCGGCTCGCCGCGCTTCCGCCGGGAGACTATCGGCGTCGCGGGTCGGAGTTCACACCGCCGCGGTTCGAGGCCAACCTTGCGCTGCGAGACGGCCTGCGCCCGATCGCGGCGCGCCTGGGTGTATCGGTGGGAGAGCTTGCGATCGCCTGGGTGCTCGCCTGGCCGGCAGTGACCGGTGCCATCGTCGGGGCGCGTTCGGCCGAGCAGGTGGACAGCTGGATCGGCGCGGCGGCACTGCGGCTGACCGGGGAGGATCTGGCGGAGATTGCGGAAGTGATTCGAGTCGCTGGTGCTGGGGAGGGACCGACGCGTCCGTAGCAGGTCATCGGCCATCACGAGGTGGCCGTGTCACTTCAGCGACATCAGCCAAGCCGCGGCTTCAGGCGCGACTTCGTGATCAGCCCTAGCGCCCGGGCGGGAAGATGGAGATCGCCGAGCCGACGGCCAGGTGCGTCGAGGCCGGTTGCCTTCCATTCAGCACCGCCCATTCGGGCCCGTACAACGCGGCATAATCCACGTCGAAATCGAGGGTGCGGACTCGTCGGAGCGCCCATTCAGGGTGCTCGATCCGGAGCACGTTCGGCTCGCCCCGCCGGCTTCGACCGTACGCCCAGCGTCGGCCCAGCAGATGATGGGCCGGCGCCTCGGCCGCGGCCGGCACCGAGGTCTGATCCGATGTCATGCGCAGGAAGTACTCCCGCTCCTTCCATTTCCAGCGGTGCTCGACGAGCAGTTCGTCGCCCATGCTGACCGTCCGGCTCTCGATCGGTGCGGCGCGAAATGGTTCGTTGAACCTGAGCCGTCCAACGGCTGCCGCGAGCGGGCTGGGCACCAGTTCGCGGATCGCGACGACGCCTTGGCGGTCCCCTTCCCGCACGTAGGTCCGAAAGTTGATTTCCGGGAAATCCACAAATCCGGGGATCCGACGGCCGCGAATCCTGGTGTCCAGAAAATCGAAGGCGATCAGCGAGACGAGCGCCCGCCCGTCGATCAGGTCCGCTTCCACGCCCGCGGGCAACCAGGGCTCGACCAGCGACGCGTCTACCGCATAGGTCAGGAGCACAAGATTACTCCAGCGCGCGGTGAGAGAGGGGCGCCGACGCTCGGGAAGTCCAGGCGGTGGGGATGTAGTCATAGGAGGTACCAATAGTATACTCCGGTGGAGGTCGGCGGGTGGAACTGCCGCCAAACCGTTGGTTGGATGGATGAGAACTCACCGCTTTCGGGGGGCACATCGTGTGAGCGGCCCTGGGATGATGTCGGTAGGTCGGCGGATGGGACGCTGGGTGTGGGGCGCGATTCGGCGCAGCCTCCGTCCGTCGGGACTCGTGCTCATCTACGACCCTCGCTACGTGGTGCAGCTCGGCTCGATCCCGATGGACCCGCTCCGCGCAGAAATGGTGCTGGCCTTCCTGACGGACGAGGGCATTATCCGGCGACGGGAGCTCCTCCGCCCGCACTCGGCGTCCATGAAGAACCTCCGGCGCGTCCATACCGACAAATACCTGGAGTCGCTGGAGCGCACGGACGTAGTGGAGCAGATCGTCGGGGCGCAGCTCACCGACGCCGAGGCGCAGGGGCTCGTGGATTTCCAGCGGCTAGCGGCGGGTGGGACGGTCCTCGCGGTGGCCACGGCGCTCCGCACCGGGCTCGTCGCCGTGAATCTCGGTGGGGGATTCCACCACGCCGCGTCCAATCGGGGCATGGGCTTCTGCGCCCTCAACGACCTCGCGATCGCCGTCGCCCGGGCGCGCGCCCGCGGGTTCACAGCGCCGATCCTGATTGTCGACCTCGATGTGCACGATGGCAACGGGACTCGCCTGCTCTTCGCAGAAGACCCCTCGGTCCACACCTTCACCATCCACAATCAGGACTGGGCACCCCGAGAGGCCGCCGCGGCGACGGTCATCGCCCTCGGCACGGCGGTGAACGACGCGACGTATCTCAAGACACTCAGGGACGCCCTCCCCCCGGTGCTTGCACAGGTGCGCCCGGGCCTGGTGCTGTATGTGGCCGGCGTCGATCCCGCGTCCGACGACATGGTGGGCGACTGGAACATCACCGCCGCCGGGATGCTCGCCCGGGACCAGTTCGTGATCCAGCAGGTGCGCCCCGAGGGGGCCGAGATTCCGCTGGCGGTCACCCTGGGTGGCGGGTATGGCGGGAATGCCTGGCGGTACACCGCGCGATTCCTGGGCTGGCTGGCGGCGGGCCGCGAAGTGGAGCCGCCGACGAATACCGAGATGCTCATCCGGCGCGCGCAGGAACTCCATCGACTGCTCCGCGATGGCGCGAAACGGCTGCCCCCCTCGGCGGATTGGGTCCTGACGCCGGAGGATCTGGCGGCGTTCTCCCCCGGCGGAAGCTCGGCGCCGCGCCGCCTGCTCGGCCGCTACACCCCACAAGGTGTCGAACTCCTGCTGGAACGGCTCGGCGTCCTGGCCCAGGTGCGCACCCTCGGTTTTGCCCAGCCGACCCTGGAACTGGATTTCCATCTCGACGACTCCGATACCGTCCGGCTCTTCGGCGATGCCGCCAAGACCGAATTGCTGATGGAGATCAGGTTTCGGCGCGACCGGACGAGCCTGCCGGCGATGGAGGTCCTCTTCCTCGAGTGGGTGCTGCTGCAGAACCCTCGCCGCCGCTTCGCCTCCGGGAAGCACTCGATACCCGGCCAGAAGCACCCCGGGCTTGGGCTGCTGCGGGATGTGATGGCCTGGCTGGTCGTGCTTTGCGGCGAATTGGGGCTCGACGGGCTGATGTACATGCCGGCCGGCTATTTCGTCGCCACCTTCGGCAGCCGCTTCATTGACCCCGCGCACCAGGCCCGCCTCGAGGCGATGCGCAGGGCGCTTGCGAGCCTTCGCCTCGTCGAGGCGACCCAGGCCGTCGAAGCCGGGCGGGTCATCGATGCCGCGACCGGCGCCGTTGTGCAGTGGGAGCCGGCGCCGATGGTCATCCCCGTCTCATCCCGGCTCCGGGACCTCGTGGAGGGGCCGGCCTACGAGGAAGCCGTCGAAAAGGCGCTCGAGAAGCTGTCGTACCGGCTTCGACTCCCGGGGTGAGTGCGCCCCCTTGCGCCCGCCCGACCCCGTATTGCATATTTACCCATTATGCAAACTTCACCCGGCGTCGTCGCCTTGGCTTTTTCGGGCGGACTCGACACCTCCTACTGCGTTCCGCGGCTCGCCGAGCAGGGTTGGGCGGTCCACACCGTCTACGTCAACACCGGCGGCGCATCCGCGGAAGAGCGCGAGGCGATTCGACGCCAGGCGGAGGCCGTCGGGTGCGTTGCGCATCATGAGGTCGACGCGCGGGCGCTCGTATTCGACCGGTTTGTCCGGTACCTGATCCAGGGGAATGTGCTGCGGGGCGGCGTCTACCCGCTGAGCGTGGCCGCCGAGCGTACCCAGCAGGCGATCTCGGTCATCGAGGTGGCCCGTGCCATCGGGGCGACGGCTGTCGCCCACGGCTCAACCGGAGCGGGCAACGACCAGGTTCGCTTCGATGTGACCCTCCGCGTCCTCGCGTCCGACCTCGCCATCATCACGCCCATCCGCGACCAGGGCCTCTCCCGCGCCCAGGCCATCAGCTATCTCGAGGCAAGGCATCTGCCCATCCCCGCCAAGGCGGGGGCCTATTCGATCAATGCCGGGCTCTGGGGCACCACCTGGGGTGGCGGCTGGACCCATGACACCTGGGCTGGCCCCCCGGCGGAGTTGCTCGATCCTCCGGCCGATGCACCCGCGCCGCGGGAACTCATCATCGGCTGGGAAGGCGGGCTGCCCGTCGCGATCGACGGGGAGCGGATGGCAGGCGTGGATGTCGTCCAAGCGCTCAATGAACTCGCGGCCGGATATGGGTTTGGCCGGGGCATCCATGTCGGCGAGACTGCGCTCGGCATCAAAGGACGGATCGGTTTCGAGGCGGGCGCCGCGCTCCTGCTGGTCGCGGCGCACCGAGAACTCGAAAAGCTCGTCCTGACCAAGTGGCAGGTGTTCTGGAAGGACCAGGTCTCGACCTTCTATGGCGACCGGCTCCACGAAGGGCAGTACTTCGACCCCGCGCTCCGCGATATCGAGGCCCTTCTGGCGCACTCACAGCACCGGGTCGTCGGCGAAACGCGAGTCCGCATCGCGCCGGGACGCTTCCAGGTGGTGGGCGCGCGAAGTCCCCACTCGATGATGGATGCTCGCGTGGCGACCTACGGCGAGGAAAATCGACTCTGGACGGGGGACGAGGCGCGTGCCTTCGCACGGGTGGCCGCGATTCCCGCGCTGCTCGCCGCCCGTGCCGGCGGGGCCGACTGATGGTCACCACGACGCGGATCCGACTGGACCGAATCAGCTCCTCGACGCGGAACGCCCACCTTTCGGCGGAAGTCATTGTCGGCCAAGAGATCGTGGCCGCCGAAGGGTACGTGCTGGCGGTCCGGCTCCTGACCGACAAGACCTCCTACAACACCGTGGAGGACCTGGCCGGACGCCTGGTGTCGCTCCGGAAGGGGGACATCCTTGCCGGCACGCTGGGAAGTCGGCGCGCACTTCGCGGATATGCCGGGGAGGTGCCGAGCCACATCGCGGTCGGTGACACGATTGACGTCCTCAATCTCGGCGGCGTCCTCGGTCGTTGTACCTCCGCCAATCCCGATATCGGCCCACCGTTTGCGGCGGAGGTGCTCGGCGCCGTGCTCGCCTTTCCGGCCC